>JBBSBG010000475.1:0-2603 GCA_038251495.1 Cytophagales bacterium | reverse complement strand
TAGCAGTACATCGATTATAAATTCTCTATCTGCTTTTCGTTTTCCACATTCATTTACTTGTTCTTCATACAACTCCATCAAATCCCCTTCAATTGAATCTCTCAACTTCGGATGGCAGAACCAGCGGAAGAAGCGGAGGGCTGCTTTGGGCGGAGTATACTTTTTCAATCGAAGATTAATTTAAAAATTTATCCACAGACCACAGTCGACCGTGGTCTGTGGACTACTCAGAGCGCAACGAATCAACCGGATTAGCCAGCGCAGCCTTCACTGTTTTAAAACTCACGGTGAAAAGTGCAATCAGCAACGTACTTAATCCAGCAACAATATAAACCCACCAGTGGATGTCAATCTTATAAGCAAAGCCTTGAAGCCATTTGTCCATTAAATAAAACCCAAGCGGGAAGGCGATGATGAATGAGATAGCCACCAATACCATTAGGTCTTTCGAGAGTATAGAAACTATTTGAAAAACATTTGCGCCTAAAACTTTCCGAACGCCAATTTCTTTTACTCGCTGCTCGGCAGTAAACGTTACTAAACCGAATAGCCCCAGACAGGCAACCAAGATGGTAAGTAATCCAAAAATTTTTAGGATACTGCCCATGTTTTGCTCAGCGAGATAAGTCTCATTATATAACTCATCAAGCAGCCCATACGTAAATGGTTCTTCCACATCAAACGCTTGCCACTTTGCTTGTATGCTTTCAATAAGATCAGCCATTTCAGCCGTTTTTGTTTTTATAATCAAACCGCCATACGGATCATTTCGCATCATCAAGGGAGCAATCGGTTCGTGCAGCGACCGGAAATGAAAATCTTTAATAACGCCTACTATGGTTAAGGAACTGTAACCGCCTTCGTTATCGGTTCTTTGATTAATTGATTGACCTAAAGGATTTCCTTCCAGCGAGAAAGCTTTAACAAAGGCTTCGTTAACAATAACTTTATCATTCTCACTTTCGGAACCCTCCGAAAAATTTCTTCCTGTAACTAATTGCATACCCATGGTTGGGATATAGCTCGGGTCAATTCCATAAATAACCGTCCTTCTGAAGTCTTCTTTAGTATCACCGACCCAAACACCGGTCATATTATTGTCGGTGGGGCCCGCAGGAATGAATGCAGACATCGTTACGCTTTCAATCCGCGGATCAGCTAAGAGCTGATTCTTAAATGCGTTTTCATTCTTACCTAACAAGTATGATTCTCTAAGTACAATTCGTTGATCGCGATTGTAACCAATATTTTTATCCTGAATGTAACTCATTTGTTGACTTACGATAATGATTGCCAGAATGAGTGTGGCTGAAATTACAAATTGAAAAACAACAAGAATACTTCGGATACCTTTGCTCTTACCCCCGTTAGAGAATCTATTTTTAAGAGCTGCAATAGGTTTGATCGATGAAAGAAAGAATGCCGGATAGCTGCCCGCTAACAAACTGATGAAGATACCCAATGCTAAAAGTGCCCCTAGTACTTTGGGATTTAAGAGAAATGCTGCTTCTAGTGCTTTACCTGAAAGTTGATTGAATAGTGTTAAGGAAACGGTTACAATCAATACACCTAAGATCATCGCGACAGCGGTAGAGATGAAAGACTCGATTAGAAATTGGTGTACTAATTGATTTTTTCGGGAACCCAACACTTTCTTTACGCCCACTTCTTTGCTGCGCTTGGTTGCTCCGGCTGTTGATAGATTCATGAAATTGATACAGGCAATAAGCAGCATGAAGAGTGCCACGGCTCCAAAAATGTAAATGGAATTGATATCACCTCCAGGTTCCAATTCACTTGAGCCAACAAAATCGGAAAACAGGTGAATGTCTGTAAGGGATTGTATAAAAAGTCCAATTTTGTTTCCGCTTTCCTGAAATTTTTCAAAGGTCATTCCTAGCTGAGCAACTTGCGGCCCCATATATTTTTTAATGATGGCTGGCATTTTTGCTTCAAACGCTTTGATGTCAGTGCCTTTTTCAAGAACCACGTAGGTAAAATAATTTGACTCCAACCATTTATCTTCTTTTGAGTGCGCCAATCCTTCCATGGATGCGAAGAGATCGAAATGGAAATGTGAGTTGGCTGGTACGTTTTCGATTACGCCTGTTACTTTATACTGCTCTTTTACATCTTTAAATTCCAGAAGTTTATTAATAGGATCTTCCGTTCCAAAATATTTTTCTGCTTGCTCTTTCGTAATTACGATTGAGTTAGGCAGGAGCAAAGCGGTTTTCGCATCACCTTGAATGAAAGGTAGTGTGAATACGCTAAAGAAATTTGGATCAACAAAAGCGGCTTGGCTGTTTCTAAAGGTATTGTTCTGATAGCTTATCTTCGGTGTTCCTACTCTTCTCAAGCGCGTAGCTTCAAGCACTTCCGGGAATTCGTTTTTTAATGTGGCGGCAACGGGCGCTGCAGTTACGGCCTCCTTAATAATTTCACCATTTACCTTTCCCTTTAGAACAACGCGAACAATCTGATCGGCTTTTTTATTGAAGCGATCGAAACTTAATTCGTCCGCAACAAACATCATAATCAGAAGGCAGGTGGCAATGCCGATGGCAAGCCCTGAAATGTTTATGGCAAACAAGCCTTTGTTT
>JBBSBG010000474.1:0-2606 GCA_038251495.1 Cytophagales bacterium | reverse complement strand
CGGATTATCATCTAATCATCCTATACTTAAAGGGGTTAAAGATATCTGGGGACCAACAGACGTGTATACGGTGACTAATTTAAATGAGAACACAACTGTTTTGTTGTACGGTCAATCATCATTGGGTATGACAGCCGATGCGCCCCTTAGTTATGCTAAATCAATTATGCCAGTAGGCTGGACTACATCCTATAAAAATGAATACGGAACAACCGCTAGAATTTTTGCTACTACCCTGGGAGCTTCTGTTGATTTAGTAAGCGAAGATATGCGAAGAATGTTAATCAATGCAAGTTATTGGGCCCTTGGTATGGAAGGGCAGATTGCTGAAAAAAGTAATGCTGAAACGGTGGGCGCTTATGAGCCTATTATGTTTGGTTTTGATAAGTTTAAGAAGGGTATCAAGCCTTCTGATTATAATTTGAAATGATGATTGCATACTAGATCACCACAGAGAACGCGGAGGTGTAGAGAAATCCCTATAATCTCTGAAATAATTTCTGTGTTCTCTGTGGTCATCATTTAAATAATCCTAAACAATTCTAATTCAGAAAAAAATATGGCCACATCTAAAAAGACAAAAATTGGATTTAACCTGCTGGTATGGTCCAGCGGTTTGCCCAATGATTTTTTTCCTATTACCGAGCGATTAAAAAAAATCGGGTACGATGGTGTCGAGTGCTTTATCGAAGAGCGTGACATCAACGCGTATAAAAAATTTGGGAGCCATCTAAAAAATATTGGTTTGGAAGCAACCAGTGTAATGGGTTTGGGGCCAGATGAAAATCCAATCAGCGAATCAAAAGTCATTCGTGAGAAAGCAGTTGTTCGGTTAAAGGAAGTCATTGATTGTGCTCATGCCCTCGGCTCAAAAATTATTTGCGGTCCGTTTCATTCGGCCTTTGCAGTGTTTCTTGATCGACATCCACCTTCTGATTCAGAGTATAAATGGAGTGCCGAAGTGTTGCGCGCTGCTGGCGAGTATGCGGCACAAGCCAACATCACGCTAACGTGTGAAGCACTTAATCGCTTTGAATGTTACTTATGCAACACCATGGATCAATTAATCAGGTTGATAAATAGTGTAAATCATCCTAACGTCAAGGCGATGTTCGATACCCATCACGCAAACATAGAAGAAAAGAAAATCGGGGATGCCATTCGGGCAATCGCTCCGGTGTTGGCGCACGTTCACATTAGTGAAAATGATCGCGGCACTCCGGGTGATGGACATATTCCATGGGATGAAACGTTTAAAGCGTTGGCGGAAATAAAATATGATGGCTGGTTAACGATTGAGGCATTTACCCGCAACGATCCGAATTTTGCAAACGCAATCAATGTGTGGCGCGAATACTCCCAACCGTGGGACATGGCTGAAAAAGGATTTACATTTATTAAAGAGATGGGCACCAGGCACAAGCTTTAGCGATTTTGGATTTTTAAAATCTTTTTACCGCTTGCATGTGATCTATTACCATTTATAAGGCCATTTCAATTATTCAGGATAGTGCAGGATGGGCTTCAGCGTTTTTATTATCTTTTTAATCTTTATTCTTTTCTTGAATGAAGTTTTAATTCAAAAAAGTCAATTAAATTTATAAACACGATAACCACCCCGAAATGCCTTCACCAAAATTATCCACAAAATTATTTTTTCAAGTATTTATCTTGCTGTTACTGGTTTCGTCTTGCGGAACCGATAAGCCTGCTCTCCACAACTCCCCAGCGGATTCTAAGATTGGGAAGCTCAAAGTTTTACCTGGTTTTCAAGCAGAACATTTATACAGTCCTGGCGAAAACGAGCAAGGCTCGTGGGTAGCAATGACTTTCGATAACAAGGGGCGCATGATTACCTCCGATCAGTATGGTGCTATCTATCGTATTGTGCTACCCGCTCAAGGGGACACCGCTAAAGTGGATGTAGAAAAATTAGTCATTGGTTCTGAAGCCGATCGCAATGCCGATACAACTACCTTAAAAGTTGGGATGGGCTTTGCGCAAGGTTTGTTGTATGCGTTCAATAGTTTATATGTTATGGTGAACCATAACAGCGATAAAAACTTTGATAAGAATACCGGACTTTATCGTCTTCAAGATACCAATGGCGATGATCAGTTTGATAGGATAACATTGATTAAATCATTTTCGGGCGAACCGGGTGAACACGGGCCGCACAGTATTATTCTCGCACCCGATAAAAAATCTATTTACATTTCTGCCGGCAATCATGTGGACGTTCCAAAGTTTGATGTCTACCGGTTGCCAAATGTTTGGCAGGATGATAATCTGTTTCCACAGATTAAAGATCCAAGAGGCCATGCGAATAGTCGCAAAGCGCCAGGTGGTTGGATCGCTCACATAGATTCATTAGGCGAAAAATGGGAATTGGTTGGAGCAGGTTTTAGAAATGAATTTGATATTACGTTTAATGATGCCGGTGATTTATTTACGTATGATTCCGATATGGAATGGGATTTTGGAATGCCCTGGTATCGCCCAACGCGCATTTGTCATGTAACCAGTGGTGCGGAATTTGGGTGGAGAACGGGCAATGGAAAGTGGTCGCCATTATATCCTGATAACCTTCCTCCGGTAATTAACAT
>JBBSBG010000473.1:0-2618 GCA_038251495.1 Cytophagales bacterium | reverse complement strand
CTATTAAATGGTGTAATGCGTCAGAGCCTTTTAAAAAGTAGACAGATTGTTGAAGCGGATATAAATGAAACAAATTTTCGTGAGTTCGAATCTTGCAAGTTGATCAATGCCATGCTTGGAATGGATTCAGGTGAAATTCCAGTTGAAGCAATTTCCTGATTTCGAATTCGTTTAGTGTTTTTATTAAAACCATTAAGGTAGTTAAGGGATTAAGGGCATCTCTAAAAACTCCGCTTACCCTTTTCTTCTGGAGAAGGGGCAGGGGTTGAGGTAATGAGAGCAAGGGTTTTTAGAGATGCCCTTAAGAGATAACCCCTTCACTTCTTAACGGTAAAAAGTATATTTTGTAACTTGCTTTATGAATAATCTGAAAATATTTTCTGTTGCTATTGTACTTTTATGTTATCAATCTGTTTTTGCTCAAACATTAAGCACTAAAAATAAGAAGGCAATTGATTTGTATGTTGAGTCGGATAATTACCGCGTGCGAGGTCAATTAGATCAGGCTGTTTCCTTGCTTCAGCAAGCCATTCAGAAAGACAAAAATTTTGAAGAGGCCTATCATCGGTTGGCAATAGTTTATAGAAGCATGGATAAACTTCCTCTCGCAACCGAAAATCTTGAACAAGGGTTATCACTTGTTGACGGACTAAAGAAAATCTCATACCTGTACGATCTTACTGATATCTGTTTAAGGCAAGGGGACTATACAAAAGCTGAAACTTATTGTAATCTCTATTTGGAGAAAGAAAAAATGGATAGACCTAGAATTGACAAGGCACGGCTATGGTCAAAACAGATAGCGTATTCAATAGCGAATACCAATGTAGTTTCTGATTTTCAAATTGAGCCATTGAGTGAGGTTGTTAATAAATTTCCATTACAATACTTTCCAGTCGTAACGGGAGACAACTCGCAGTTAATTTTTACAGCACGGTTTTCTAACAATGAGGACATTGTTATATCTAATAGAGATGAGCAGGGAAACTGGGGTGAGCCTATCTCTATCTCCAATAATATCAATACAAATCAGCGTGAGGGCGCGTGCACGATATCCGCAGACGGACGGCTCCTTATTTTTACCGTATGTGGTGTAAATGGTTGCGATTTAAATGAGAGTAGAAAAGTCGGGAAGGTATGGTCAGTGCCAGTAAACTTAGGACCCAATGTTAATAGTACCAGTTGGGATTCGCAGCCTACGTTATCGGCAGATGGACGTGAGCTTTATTTTTCTTCTGATCGAAAAGGTAGTCTGGGGGGATATGATATTTGGTATACACAACTTGAAGATGCAGGCTGGACAAAAGCGCAAAATCTTGGCCCAACAATCAATACGAAATACGATGAGATCTCACCCTATATTCATGTAAATAATAAGGACTTATATATTGTGTCGAACGGATATGCGGGCTTTGGTGGGTATGACATTTATCGATCGCAGAAAGTAAAAGGAGTGTGGGGCGAACTTAAAAATTTAGGGAAACCATTAAATGATCATTTAGATCAGTATTCATTTATTGTGTCAGGTGATGGTGCTATTGGATATTATTCGCGCGCAGAAAATAAAAATTCAAGTCGCCTTTTTAGAATTACGTTACCGGAAAGTTTAGTAACAAAATCGAAAGGCAATGTGGTTAAAGGTGTTGTTACAAATGCCAATACAAATATGCCTACCGGTGGGTGGGTGGAATTATTCGATTTGAAAGAAAACAAAATGATTGCGAAGGTTAAGGCCGATTCGGTGGAGGGTAATTATTTAATGGTGCTACCGGGTGGTTCAGAGTATGCTTTATATATAAGGAAGCCTGGATTCTTGTTTCAAAGCTTACATTTTAATTATGAGGAATCAACTGAATCAATACCTGTTATTAAAGACATAAAACTTATGCCTGTGCAGCAAAATGCCACGGTAGTTTTGAATAACTTGTTTTTTGATTTGAATAAATATGAACTCAAACAAAACTCAACAACCGAATTGGAGGAAGTAGTAAATTTCTTAAATCAAAACCCCACTATTAGAATTGAAATTGGCGGCCACACAGATAACTCTGGTACGGAGCCATACAACCAACAATTATCCGAGAAGCGGGCCAATTCGGTAGCGGAATATTTATTAGAACATCAAATAGAGAAACAAAGAATTATCACAAAAGGGTATGGATCTAAAAATCCGATTAGCCCAAATGACTCCGATGAAAATCGGCAATTGAATCGGAGGATTGAGTTTAAAGTCATATCATACTAGGTTGCTGAACCGCGATTAACTTTTAGATCATTATTTGATGCTAAATGAGTGGAATTAATCCCCCATAGAGGGTTATTTTAAAACATTACTATGACCGTTCGTCAATAAAAAATTTCTTTGTTAATAACTTTGTTTTAAGTTCACGTGTTAAAAATATTTTATGTTTGTGTTATATATCAAAATAATTCAATTAATCTAAACCAAATTGTATGAAGAAAATTTTACAAGGAAGTATTTTTTTGTTGCTAATGATTCCCAGTTGGGGAGTTATGGCTCAAGATAGAATGGTTACGGGTAAGGTAACATCTGCAGACGATGGTACGGCTTTACCCGGTGTGAACGTGTTGGTGAAAGGTACAAGTAATGGTACTGT
>JBBSBG010000472.1:0-2620 GCA_038251495.1 Cytophagales bacterium | reverse complement strand
CTCTCGCAGAGGACGATGCGATACCCACTAATCACCCAACGCAAGCCGCACACCGGTAATCTTCTCGCAGAGTGCAAGAAATTTATCTTGCAGCACTTCATCGGCAGCGGTGGGATTAAAATGCTTTTGTTGTTGATGGAAAAAATACTTGCTACTTACTTTCGCTTTTGCATCGTCACTGGTAGCTAACCAACATTGCGTTTGATATCCTGCATCCAAATCATCAGTGGCACCGGCACCACCCATTTTTGTTGGCACCCAACCCGGGTTAACCCCGTTGCTATAAACCGTTGGCCATAACCGTGCGACTGCCATGCTTAGTAAAAGTACGTGCAGCTTCGAATCGGAATAGCTGATTTTATCAGGATCTGTTTCTAGTTGTGGCAACCTAGCTTGCCCCCCACTGTGCAATCCCGAACTCAAATAGATCAAGCGCTTGGGTGGAGTAATTAAACTGGTTAAAATGTATGGAGCTAATGTATTGACGTTAACAGTCACTTCTCCGCTGGCGCGATACACACCCGCATTGTGAATCACCGCATCGAAACTTCCCAACGCATTTACATCATTAGCTAGTTGTTTGGTCTCATCGATGTTTGATAAGTCTGCGGAGACTATTGCCTCGGCACCGGGTATTTTTTTTAGCGCCTCCTGCCCGCGGGCTTTGTTGCGCGCATGCAACACAACCTGATGCCCTTCTTGCACTAATTGCTTAGCGGCCAACTGACCAAGGCCATCTGTTGAGCCTGTGATAAAGATTCTTGCCATGGTTAAAGCTATAATCCTAAAACTAACTTTTAAAGTGTGAAATACCGCTTGGAAAAGTATTTTTAATCTGAAATTGCTGCCCTCTCAAATTTTACTCAATTTGAAGTCCTTTTTCAAAAAGTATTAGTACTCCCATTAAAACATTTTTCTAAGGTTTCGACCACCTCCAATATAACAGCATTGCTAAGTGTGCAAGCGAGCATCCACCGATATGCAAAGGACTGTTAGCCGTTCGTGCAAGTAGGATATTAGGTTAAGCAAGTAGATGGTTGTTCAATAAATACCTATTTAATACTGAAAATACAGTTATAGAAAATGTAAAGCTACTGACGGAGTAAATTCAAGTTGATGGTTTGACCATGATTATTATGATAATGATAGAACCGATGGCAATCAAAAAACCTATCTCTATTCGTGACATCAGATAGCTGCTTTCAATTAACCTGTTGGAATTGTCAAACAGACTTTTGGACTCATCTACTTGAATTTCTGAAAGTAACTGTAAGTTACTTGCGATAGTCGACACATGATTATTTATGTCCGTTATAATTTTTTCTCTCTTGGCTATATCGGTTTTACTTGAAAGCTTATCCTCCAATGTTCTCATATTATTCAGCTCAATTTTGAGGGAGTTAAAGCGCATATTCTCACTAACAGAAAATTTTGTTTTAGCATACTTATCAAGTATTTTATTAATTGTATCATACGAATGATCGGCAAATTCCATATCACCATTCGGTTTCATACTATTGATATAGGCTTTTTTACTTTCTACCAGGCGGTAGATTTGAAAAATGTAATCATGGACAACTACCCGATCTTTATAAATTGACTCAAAGGATCTTTTAACCATATCGAAATGACTATTGTCCATACTATTGGTAGCTAAAATCATTAGGAAAATCATTGTTAGAACCAAGATGGCTTTGACTTTATTCCATGTCGTGTGTTTTCGGAACATAAGTATGTATTAAAAGCATTTGTTTTATACGCCCACTAAGTAGTTAATTTTTTTATACTCTATTTCCTGAATGAGATTATTACATTCAAAAAATAGTGATTTTATGTGCCCACCACTTGCGTTATAAATTTTAAACTCACCGCTTCTAAGACCTTTGCAGAACTGTCCTTCACTCAGTGCGTACCCGTTTCTGTGATAAGATACAAATTGACCACAGGGGATTCCGTCAACAAAGTCCTCTTCTATCATCAGCTCGCCACTGTCAAAATACTCTTTCCAGCTTCCCTCCTTCTTGCCATTTATGTACTGGCCTTCGGCAATGAGAATCGCATTTTTGTTAAACTCTTTCCATCTACCTTGTTTAAGAATTTTTGATTCTTTTTTAGTGGGTAAAAGACCAAAAAAAATCGTGCGGTATCGTAAAAGCCTTTTACACATACTCTTCACAATGCCAAACACCAGCAGGTGCTTTGGGTAGTTTGCAAATTGAGATCAGATCGCAATTCATGCAAATTCCCTTAAGGCTAGCAGGCGATGAAGTGCCTTCTGGTTTTTGGGTGTTACTTACCATGCTCGCATATCGCTGGGGTTCATGCTCAAAAATCTTACATTCGATGACCCCTTTTTCAAAAATTTGAAGCCGACAATTGTCTAAATAGCCGCATGTGCAAATGCCTGATATCTCAACCTTATAAAATTCTATTAGGTAATGGTCTGATTTCCGAAAATTAGGCGTTGGCATGACGAAACTGTTTGGCCTACAATTGACAACATCCATACCAAGTAAAAGCCGACTTTCTGTGCTCTAGTATTGGTTTATGAAATTGAAGCCTGAGTAGTAATTACCCATCGGTACTTTTTGAATCACTATTAATCCTTGATTTTTGATCG
>JBBSBG010000471.1:0-2634 GCA_038251495.1 Cytophagales bacterium | reverse complement strand
GTATGCTTATCCCAAATTAAATCTCTTCTCCCAAAAAATTTCCATGAAATAAAATGAGTCTTATCCCAATTTTCGCGACCCCCCATGGCCTGCATAATGCTGTCAGCCAATTGAATTGCGGCAGGATCAGAATCATTAAAATCAAATCCTTCTGCAGCAGGGTTTTGCTCGGTTAGGGTTTTGTCAGCTTCCTTTTGTGTGCAGCCAATCATAAATAAAAACAAAGTTATTACTGGAATGAGGCTTTTCATGTGGTTTAGTTTTCAGGTTGAGTGAAGATATAAAATCCGAATTGATCAAACTATTATTCGAGAGTGGTTATTTTTCCTTATCCCAAATTCTTTTGATTTGATATTTTCCTGCTGAGTATTTCATCATGGCATCCCGGGTAAAAATCTCCACCGGAAACACCATTAACGCAACAAGCACTTGAATGCCAAAATCAATAACCGGTGAAGTCCTTGATCCAAGGAATGAGCTGATTACCGTTTCCAAAAATTGGATCAACATAACCACTGTAATCAACGATAAGATTTGACTTAGGTACCGATAGCGTGAATTCGCGCGCCCTAACCTAAGCGAAAGAGTAACAAAAAAGCTAAACACAAAAAACTCCAGTGCATAAAACCACCAGCGTTTCCAATAAGGCGGAAGTACCACGAATTTGATTTGTTCTGTGCTTGATTCATTTCCCAATAAGTCCCGCGACTGAACCTGCAATTCATACTTACCGGGTGGTAAAAAAGGTAAATCAATTACATTGTTGGATGAACCCCAAACCGACCACGCTTTGTTTAACCCTTTTACCTGATAGCGGTATTGTGTTGTATTCATTCCGGTAAAATCAGGTTGAATAAATTCAAAGGTGACAAGTTCATCGTTTTGTTCAATCTCAATTTGCTTCGCAATTTTTATTTCCGGGCCAATTACAGTCCGCAAAAAAAGTGGATAATTAGTTGTGTCGGGTTGATTGACCGTATTGGTGAATTTATATAGTTCATTCTTTGCGGTAATCACCCACAATCCATCGCCTAAATTATTTGGAGCAAGGAATCTTAAATTTGGAAACAGCCCGAGCCAGCCAAGTTTTAAAGATTGAAGTTTTGCGTCTACCGTTCGCCACCGGGCGCCATCGTGAAACCAGAAATAGCCAGCAGATGCAAAATACTTGCGTGGACCTGGAAGCGAATCATACTTTACGAACGTTGAAGTCTTGTCATCAAAACGACTGAATTGCCCCGAGGCTGCAATGTAAATTTCACGGCCATAAGAAAGACCAACGGTTTCATCGAGCGAAGGATTATTTATTGGGTAGGTAACTATATCAGAAATATCATCATCTACAGTTTCAAGTTTATAAATATTTGAACGCCCGCAAAGCCAAATGTTATCGAGATAATCTTCAAAACCATGGCTAATAAAATCCCCCACTGAGTCTATTAAATTTGTTTCTTTCCAATCACTTTCCGCGAATGAAAAAGTTTTAACCCGCTCGCCATAGGTTGCTATAATAAGCTGCTGCAAGGATGGTGCGAAAAAAACGGAGCGGACTGGTTCTTGAACAATTGGTTTAGCATTCAAGCCTTCCACATCAAATACACCACCAAGCCCCGAAGCAAATAACTTGCCCATCGCCTCGGTCAGTTGCGTTATCTTACTTTCTATCCCGTAAACCTTCTTAAATCGATATTCGCCTGCGCGGGATAGGCGGTCTTTATTCAAGACAACTTTCGCTATTTCAGATTTCCTTTTTTTACTTGGTTGTTGGCTCAATGCAAATTGAGTAACCCCGGCAATATCTTCAGTTAACTGATAAAGGCCGAGGGTTGTTCCAACATATACTTTTCCCTGAAATGTTTGGGCGCACAAAAGATTACCAGCCAGCCCGGGAAAATGAGCGAATGAGCGAAACGGAATATTGGGGGCAATGCGCGTAAATCCGTACTCATGCGCCACCCAGACTCCCTGCCTCCGATCGGTCATCAATGCATATACTTCATTATCAGGCAAACCATTCTGATAATTTATAACCTGTTCAGTCTCGCCTGTTTTTGGATTGATGAATAATACCCCGCCCCGCAATGTGCCAAGAGCGATGAGATCATCATTTACCCAAACTCCATCAACTAAAACATAGTTTGTCAACATGTCCTGATCCTTTATAACTATCTCATGCAAGGAATTATTCTCATGCACAAAAACATGATGGTCGTCCGTTCCTATTAAAAATTTTTTTCCATTTGCAGAAGGTGTTGAGAAAATAAGATCCCCAGGTGTAACATCGGAAGCTACCAGTTTGTCTTGTTGAACTTTAAGTAACCCACGCAACGAGGTACGCACATAAAGATTTTCGGCCACAGCATAAGCACCTACAAAAACTCCATGACTGGTATCTGGTTTAATCGAGTTTACAAGTTCATTGGTTGAAATATCGTATGCTGAGATTTGATCTTTGGCAAAGAAAAAAACACGATTGCCGCTAATTAATGTTGCGAAGAAATTTCCCTCAGCAATTTTCGAGTAAGATCTCGGGGGTTCACTTTTCTGTCCCAGTTTTCCAATACCAACCAAGCCAGCTAAGAAAACATTTTCACCATTGGTTGAAAGCGAATTGACTTTACCCGAAACGCTAAT
>JBBSBG010000470.1:0-2648 GCA_038251495.1 Cytophagales bacterium | reverse complement strand
GTGATGTAATTGACAATGGAAATATTCAGGCAGGTGATGTGATAGTGGGTTTAGCTTCTTCGGGACAAGCAACCTACGAGCATGAATATAATGGCGGCATGGGTAGCAATGGATTAACTTCCGCGCGCCACGATGTATTTGCTCACGAATATGCTGCAAAATATCCTGAAAGCTTTGATAAGGCAGTACCGGATAATTTAATTTATTCAGGAAAATATAAAGTAACGGATAAAGTTCCAGGCGCACCTTTGAATATGGGTAAACTGGTTCTGTCACCAACGCGCACGTATGCTCCTGTCATGATTGACGTTTTGAAAAAACTAAGGAAAGAGATTCATGGTATTGTACATTGCAGTGGGGGTGCGCAAACCAAAGTGTTGCACTTTATAGATAACCTTCATGTGATAAAAGACAATCTCTTTGAAATTCCACCGCTCTTCAAATTTATTCACGAATCATCGGGCACAGATTTAAAAGAGATGTATAAAGTGTTTAACATGGGGCATCGCATGGAAATATATTTAGCTAAGCAATACACTCAATCAGTAATAGACATTTCGAATTCGTTTGGCATTGAAGCAAAAATTGTTGGTCGTGTTGAAGCTGCTAAAACAAAACAAGTCACATTAAAAACGCCATACGGAGAGTTTGTTTATAATTGAATTATTCTGCCACTAAGACACCAAGACACGAGTTTTGTTTCTGTTATCCCTTGTCCTTAATGGCCAAATCTAACCGCCTGACTTAAATTGAAAAAATTATGGTACCTCTTGATGTCGTAAAACTTGATTTGAAAAAATGGCTATGGATCATTACCATTCCCACCTTATTGATACTTCTTGCACTAGGAATTTTTCAAGCAGGAGAACCAGCAGGTTTTAGCGCCATTACGGGTACCGTGTTATTAGCGTTTACATTACTTCCCTCCATGCTTATGCGATTGGGGTTCCTTAAAGAAAATTCTTACCTAAGATGGCTTGTAAAATATCGCAAAGATTTAGGGATTATTTCCGGCACCTGGCTGCTATCTCACGGACTCATTAGCGCGCTATTCTTTTTCAAACGTGACGAATCAATACTAGATCAATTGCTGGCTCCGCCCTTGCAACCTGTTTGGATTATGATTCCAATCCTTGCCTTAATGTTGATTACCTCAAACAAGGCCAGCGAACGAAAATTAGGACGCCAATGGAAAAACTTACACAGTTTGGTGTGGATACTTCCGGGATTGATGTTTTACCATGGCAATCTCGCAATCGCCAATTTTGAGAAAGAGGATTTTGCCCCAGCCGCGATTATTTTAGCGGTAATAGCAGTGGTAGCCATTTACGAATTCTTTAAGACGCGTTCTTATAAAAGAGTATTGCTAATACTGATAGGATTTATTTTTACTATGGCATTCTGGTCAATTAATGCCCCCGCTTAATCATGCTTCTTTTTTACTAAATCTTTAATCGGATCCCACAACTTTACATCTTCTCCTAAATCTTTTAATTGAATAGAAAGCGCGCGCGTGGAGATCTGGATTTCCCGCAAGGCCATTCCTAATGAAATCATTAGCGAGATCAGCGCAGCACCGAAAGTGTATTTCGCTATCAATTCCTCGCCACTAAATAAAAAGAACATACACAACACGCTCAGGAAAAGTGAAAGAATACTGAGCATTTGCATGTCGCGAATAAGTCTTAAACGAATGCGCAAGTTTCGAATCTGATCGGTCAACCGTTTGTCAGCTTTAGCGTTGTTCTCACTTGCTAATTTTCGAATCAAGGCAGCAATTGCCAGAAATCGATTGGTGTAAGCCAACAGAATTAAAGATACTGTAGGAAATAGCAGTGCAGGCGTTGTTAAGGTCAGTTCCATGGCAAATATTTAAGCCACAAAGGTAAGTTACCACTGATAAAATTTAGCATTGACCAATACCTTATGGCGGGTATATTCACTCGATAAATTCTATTACTATGCGATTCCCCATACTTGCCCTCGCTCTTGTTCTTAGTGCATCATGCCTTGCGCAAAAGAAAGGGTCAATTCCTCCGCCACCGAAAAAACCATTAGATCATACTGTTTATGATAGCTGGAAAGAAATAACCTATAAAGCCCTCACGCCTGATGGCACGCATGCGGCTTTTACTGTAAATCCACAAGATGGTGATGGAAAAGTTATTTTTTATGATCTGAAGAAAAACACGCAAGACTCTGTTCATCGGGCTGCGACTATTGCGCTCACTTATGATAGTAGGTATGCAATCTTTAAAATACAGCCACAACAAAATCTTGTAAAGGATTTACGTAGACAGAAAAAGAAGAAAGAAGATTTACCGAAGGATTCATTGGGCATGTACTCGTTCACCTCGCGGAAAATAGAAAAGATAGCTGATGTAAAGTCATTCAAAATTCCAGAGAAAGCCGGAGGTTGGTTAGCCTATCAGCAAGAAGTAAAAAAAGAACCAAAACCGGTAGTAACTCCTGACAAAAAACCAGCACCTAAAAAGGCAAAGAAGAACTCGGACGACAATGGCTATACACTCGTATTAAAAAAGTTAGAGAGTGGCAGTGAAGTTAGCTTTGGCTATGTAAAGGATTACGAGTTTGCAAAGTTTGGTCAAGGCTTGTTGTTCAGTACAACTGGAAACGACTCTACTATG
>JBBSBG010000469.1:0-2659 GCA_038251495.1 Cytophagales bacterium | reverse complement strand
TTTTCCAACTTCAATTCTTGAACTTCGTAACCTTAAATATCTTGACTTAAGCCAAAACCAATTCACTGAACTTCCTGACGAAATAGGTCAGCTAACTAATTTGTTTTATCTCGATTTATCGGGCAATAGCCTAAATCAATTGCCGGGGAGTTTAAGTAAGATTAAAACGCTTCGAAATCTATACTTAGACTATAATTTTCCTAAAAATCTTGAATCTGATTTTGAAGTTTTAGGTCAATTACCACTTTTAAGTGTGCTCAATATAAAGGGTGATGGTATTTTTCAGCTTCCCCCTTCTATTGGTAACCTTAAAAGTCTTGAGTATTTGGAGTTATCTAATAATAAGATAGAACAATTGCCCGAGCAGTTCAGTAACCTTAAGAAGCTTCAGATTTTATATATCAATAATGATAGCAACTTCGATTTACTAAAGAATATAGAAGTGTTGAGTAAGCTGCCGAAGCTTTCAGAGTTGCATTTGGAAGGTGACCGTTTCAACAAATTGCCGGATGAAATTAGCAGACTTAAAAACCTCCAGTCTCTTTATTTGCGCAACAATGATATTACCGAACTGCCTGCTACAATTCGATTTCTAAAAAAATTGGAGTACATAGACCTGACCGACAATAAAATGCCTCATATTTTATTGGATCAGTATCGTGAGGATTTGGCACCTACCATTAGAGTAAGATTTTAAACCTATACCATTATGAAAACGACAATGCTGGATTATTGCAAGCTGATTTTGCAGAAGGTAAGTTTTAACAGAAGGTTATTTTTAAAGGAGTATCGTAAATCTTATAGATGGCTAAAACCGAGTGAATGTTTGCATTTGCGACAGTGGATAAAACAAAGCCGACATCAAGTAGTAAAGGAAAATAATCGTACAACTAAAAAACTCGTATTATGAAAACTCAAATAATTATACTAGTAACGTTTGCATTTATAGCTATTAACTGTTCTGTAATTAGGCAGGGCGAAGTGGGTATGAAACGTAAACTTGGAAAGTTAGATCAAAAAATTTTGCAGCCTGGGGCTGTTGGTTATAATCCATTTGTCACCCGTATTATCAAAATGCCTATCCGCACCATGAACATGGAGATAAGCACTAATTTACCATCCAAAGAGGGACTCAACGTTACAGCAGTTATTTCAATTCTGTACCGTATTGTACCTGATAAAGCACCCTCAATAATTGAAACAATTGGCGTGGGCAACGAGGCCAATGTAATTAGCAGTGTATTCCGGTCTTCAGCTTCCGATGTTTGCTCAAGATTTTTTGCAAAAGATATGCACTCGTCACAACGAGCGACCATTGAAAAGGAAATTACCGAGCAGATGGCAGAGATTCTTGAACCGCGCGGGTTTGAGATTGAAGCAGTGCTTTTAAAGAATATCAGCTTGCCGGCAGGGTTGGCAAGAGCCGTTGAAGAAAAATTGGAAGCAGAGCAAGACGCCCAACGGATGGAGTTCTTGCTGGATCGTGAAAAACGAGAAGCACAGCGGAAGATTATTGAGGCCGAAGGCATACGCGATTCACAGAAGATTATTTCAGAAGGGCTTACACCGGCAATTATTCAATGGCAAAGTATTGATGCTTTTCGTGAGTTGGCCAAGTCGTCAAATTCAAAGGTGATTATCACGGATGGCAATGCACCTATGCTTATCAATCCTTCAAAAGACAATTAAACTATATCGTTCGTATGGGCGAAAGCCAACATGAACTAAACAAAAATCATTATGAAAACTAAAGCCCCGCTTATTCTGATCTTTTTCTCTTTTTTGTGCAATACTGTTATTGCACAGCCCGATTCAGGAAGATATAAATCACTCGAGCATGCCTTACAGAATAAACGAACATGTGAATGGTTAGATCTAAGCAAACAGGAAATCAGGCAACTTCCGGATTCCATATTTCTGCTAACCAATTTAAAGTATCTTGACTTAAGTCGCACACAATTACAAGAACTACCAGCCCGCATAGGTGAGCTAAAGCAATTAAGGTATCTGGTACTTTCGTATAATCAACTTAAAAATCTTCCGGTCGAATTTTCCAAGCTCAATCTATTACAGTCGCTTTATCTTGATCACAATCCAGAGCTTGATGTTCCTCAGGCCATCGTTTTGTTGAATGAACTTCCCAACTTATATATGCTTAGCCTGGCTGGCGACAATATAAGCACCCTTCCTCCTGATATTGGTAAACTAAAAACTTTAAAGAGTTTAGAACTTTCTGAAAATGAGTTTACAGATTTGCCCGAGACAATGATGCAGATGAAAAATCTTAAAGTGTTGTATGTCAATAACGATCCGTACTTCAATTTCAAAGATAATTTGAGTGTGTTGAGTAAAATAACCAGTCTTACTGAATTGCACATAGAGAACGATGGCATAAATGAAATTCCGGAGGGAATAAGTCAGTTGAAATCTCTTGAATATTTGTTTTTAGTAGGAAATAATATTTATGGATTACCTGCAGAAATTGGTAAAATGAAAAAGTTGAGACTATTGGACATCAGCGAAAATCCAATACCACCACCGCTTTATAATGAAACGTTATCACCCAAGCTTAACATTAGATTTAACCGAAAGGATAACTGATAGAAAAACTTTGTTCGCAGTGATTAGAAGGAGGAACGAAAAAATATAATACTATGAA
>JBBSBG010000468.1:0-2663 GCA_038251495.1 Cytophagales bacterium | reverse complement strand
TCACCACTGGTAATTACTTCAAATGAAAATTCCTTTTGTTCTTTAAGTTTTTGAATCAGATTTTGGCGAGCATCTTCCTTGTCAATTACAGTATAAGAAATAGAAGTACTATCAATAGATTTCTTCTTACTCTGTTCTGCAAGTGCTTCGTTCAATCCAAACATGGAAAGTTGTGCCACCTTTGATGATGATGTTTCGGAAGTTGATGTTGTTGAAGACCCTGATGACTGCAATCCAAAGATGCGCGGCATCATGGTTTTAAATTCAAGTTCTTCTAAAATTGGCTTCAACTTTTCTGCATCAGGACCAGAGTAAGCAAGATCTTTCTCATTCCATTCTATTGGAACATCAAGAATGATAGTCGCCAATTTCTTTGAAAGAATTGCCTGCTCGCCAAACTCTTCTACCCGCTCTTTCTGTTTTCCTTTCAACTCACTTGCATGCGCAATAACGTTTTCAACTGTTTTGTATTTCTTCAATAGTTCAGCGGCAGTCTTTGGCCCTACACCCGGTATACCTGGAATGTTATCAGAAGTATCGCCTTGTAGCCCAAGGATATCAATTACCTGCGAAACATTTTCGATGTCCCACTTCTCACAAACTTCTTTGGGCCCCATGATGTCAACTGAGTTGCCCATGTAAGCAGGCTTGTACAATTTAATTTTATCCGTTACCAACTGACCAAAGTCTTTGTCGGGCGTCATCATAAAAACTTCAAACCCCTCTTGCTCAGCTCTTTTGGCAATGGTGCCAATGATATCATCCGCTTCAAAGCCATCCATTTCGAGTATCGGAATATTAAAACCGCGAATGATCTCTTTAACTATTGGAATTCCGGTCTTTATATCTTCGGGCGTTTCCTGACGAGTTGCTTTATAGGCTTCAAAAATTTCATCCCGAAAGGTAGCCGCAGCGGTATCAAACGCAACAGCAATGTGCGTTGGTTTTTGTTTTTGAATTACTTCCAGCAAGGTGTTGGTAAACCCAAAAGGAACTGAAGTATTATGTCCTTTAGAATTTATTCTGGGATTTTTTGTAAAAGCAAAATGAGCGCGGTAAATAAGGGCATACGCATCTAATAAGAAAAGTCTTTTTTCAGCCATAAGGGCGAAGGTAGAAAAAGAAGTTAAGCATTAACCCACTATTAAGAGGCTTCTTTTTACAGGATTAAAATTTTTTTATAGTTGCAACCTGTTTTACATTTGTGACGATAAAAAATAAATTGAATGAACGAAGAATTGCTTACCAGAGGAAATGGGTTGGCACTTAGTAAAAAGTCTAAAAACGTTCTTACCAAAGAGCAGCAGGCCTTTAACAAGATTACCAAACGCATCCATCTATTGCAGCAGCAAATGGAATCCGAATCAAAAAAAATGGATTCCCTCAAATCGTTTTATCAAAAGGAAGTGCTGCCTGCGGTGCAGAAATTAAGCCGCAATAAAATTATTTTAAGCCAACGGTTGCACGAAAAGCGCACTGCCGTAAAACTATCCAACGCTCAAAATACAAAGTTAGACCGCATAATATTTTTACTTTTAGAGGATGCTTTTTCGGTTTGCGAGCCGGACGAAGCCACAAAAAAGATTTATGATTGTTACTGTGATACTCCTTACGATGAGGGATTGAACGAAGAAGAAGAAGAGATAAAATCAATGGCCTCTAAAATGTTTAAGGAACAATTTGGAGTTGACTTAGACCCCTCTGTTTTTGAGGAGAACCCGGATTTTGACAAATTAAAAAATGACCTTGAAAAGCAATTTGAAGAAAAAGAAAGCAAGACTAAGCCCAGAAAAAAAACAACTAAGCAAATAGAACAAGAATTGCTTCAAAAGCAAAAAGATGAGTTGAAAGGCAAAAGCCTGAGAAGTATTTATTTATCGTTGGTCAAAATTTTGCATCCCGATACCGAAAAAGATGAAAAGCTAAGAGGAGAAAAGGAGGAAACCATGAAAGAAGTAACGGTTGCCTATCAAAACAAAGACATGATGAGTTTGTTGAAAATTCAAACCAAATGGGTAACCACGCATGAAGGGATATTGAATAATACAGATGAGAATACATTAAAAGTCTACACGCAGTTGCTTAAAGATCAGGCAAAAGAACTAGCGCAAGAACTTGAGATGATATATTGGAGGTATGATCCTTTTCTTGTAAAGTATAGTGACTATTCCTTATCAGCGGCCAAATCTGATTTAACTCAAACAGCCTATGGCTTTCAGTTATCCAATCAAGAGATTGAACAAATAAGTACGCTGATTGAACAAAGTGCCTATCCATCGCAAGCCATAAAAAGGTGCATTGATATTTTTCATCAAGAGGACGATTTTTTTGATTTTGATATTTAAAAATAGGTGTACCAATATCGTTTACTTAGCCATTTCCTTTAAGACCTCACCCCTTCCTTCACATTCGTTTCGGAAGCTCTTTATAAAGCGACCAAAACTGTGCTTAAGTAAACGACATTGATACATGTACTACAAAGTTTTGCATAAAATAAAAATCCCTTTTAAAGGCTTTAAATTAATGCGGCCTCGCTATTTAGTTTTAACAAGATGGTAATTCATCGCAGTCGCTTCCTTTTCTGTTAGATTCAAAACCCGTCCGCCCCGCACGGCTTCAAACTGAGCCCAAAAAACTTTTGTTTTTCCTTCAAACTGTTTGGT
>JBBSBG010000467.1:0-2666 GCA_038251495.1 Cytophagales bacterium | reverse complement strand
GCCAGCATCTAAGTAAATTAATTTTAACCCAAGCATTTCTCCCGCCAAAGCGGTGCATGCAGCCAATGAATATTTATCTTCAGGTATCGGTGTAGTGTTACTGATGTAGGCCACTGAAGTTGTCTTCCCTGAGTTGATAAGCAGGTATCCGGTAGGCATCACTTCGAGTCTATTGTTTTTTAAGATCGGTGCGGCAACAACATGCTGGCCGATAAGTAAATCGGGGTTGCGACCAGAAATCAACGACAAAAACAAGATGGCATCAGCCGAAGGATCAATTTGTAATGAACTACCTGGAAACAAAACTACGGGTATAGAAACATTCTCTTTTATTTGATTGACTACTTCTGAGAGATTAGGAGTTGTTACCAAACTACCTCCAACAAAGAAGAAGTCGATACAGTTTTCAGTTGCCAATCTTAAAAGAGTATTCAATCTGCCCGGTTCTTCGATTTTGTCTGGATCGACCAACACGGCAATGGATTTTTTTCCATGTGCTTTTCGCTCCTGAAGATTTTCAAGAATTTTCATTCTCAGCTTTACGTTTGTTGAGATATTCAGCTAGTTTGTCTTTTGCAAAATCAAGTAAAATAAGAGTCGCCTGACTTGCTAAGTTTTCTCCAATAGTTGCAAGAAAGGAAGGCATGCCTGACGAGGTTTCAACAACCTCATCATCTTCTTCTAAATCGTTTTTAGCAATTTTTGCTTTTACTTTTTTCCTTTTCTTTTTGGAAGCCCCAATCTGACTGATAAGAATATAAGTAAGCACTAATGAACCTCCGATAATTAGCCCATTCTTAAGTGCCTTTTCGGTTTTTTTGGAAATGGCACTTACCTCCTTTTGTAACTCGCGCTTGTGTCGCTCTGAGGTTTCGATCAGTTTTTTCTTTTCGGGATCTTGAGTTTCCAACAATTCCATATCACTTATCTTTCTGTTTGATCAATTCAAGCATTTTTTGTTCAAAATAAGTGCTGATGCCTTTTTTGAATAGCAAAAAAGACAGACATGGTAAGCCATAAATACTAGCTACAATCCAATATCCAATATAGGAATGTGTAAAATATTCATTCAGAAGGCTGGCCAAACCAATACTAAAGAATAGCAAAAAGATCAAAGCAGTAACAATAACTACCATTATTACTACGGCTCGGCTCAATGTCTTTGCAACCTCCTCCCGGATTTCAATTTTTAAAAGATCAATCCGAGCTTCTGCATAGCCTGAAATGTTCTCGATTAAATTGTCTAATCTCAAAAACTTGATTAATGTGTCTTTAATATCCATAACTAAGTAGGCAATATACGGATTTTGTCTTTTTGAGAGAAATGGCTCCTAACCGCTTAAACAAGTCTACTTCTTCTTTAATTCCGAAAGGCTCTCTTCAAAGAGAAGTTCATTGTGAGTATTTAGTTTTTCCTTCTTTACCAACAAGTTCAATGTGGAGCTAATGTATAGACGAGTCTTTATTGAATCGACACGACTTGGCTCGTACCATTGTTTTTCAAACACATAAATAGAATCAGCAACAAGGTTTTCATTAAGAATAAGTTTTGGCTTAATCTCAATAATGCAAGTTTTAAACTTCCCAAATTCATCCTCACCATCGTGGCAAAAACCAGGTTTGTTTAATTCAAATAATTCATTGTTGATCATCAAAATATTTTTCCTGCGATAGACGGAAAGAATCTTGGCAGGCTCGGCCTGACTTTCATTTTTTGGATCATAGACCATCCAATTACTTATCGGTTGGTTGCGATAGGTTTTAACAATCAGTTTATACGAATCTTCTTTCTGAGTGATAAAATTTTTCGACTGATAAGTTAGCTCCTGAACTTTAACAGCACCCTTGTTCAAATAAATGAGTGAAAACGGAATAAAAAAGAAAGTCAATAGCAGATACAAAAATCCGGCTAACCGATACTTTAAAGTAAGGCGACCCAAACCATTGGCTAACTTGATTGGCAATTCCTTCACGTAAGGTATTGGATAGAAAATTAAAACGCCAATAAAATTAAAAAGGAAGTGAGCAATGGCAATACTGATTGCTGCGTTTGAGTTAAACATCGCTGCAATAAAAGCTGTAATGGTTGTGCCCATATTCGCTCCGAGTATAAAAGGCAAAGCAGATTTTAACCGAACAACTTTCTTGGCTACTAAAGAAACGACCAACGATGTTGTAACTGTGCTTGATCGGATAGCGGCCGTTGTTAATAATCCCCAGGCAAAAGATTTTAACGAATTCTTGAAGAAGAATTGTTGAAAGCGATCTTGCGATCCAAACCCAAGAGTTTGAGAAAGAATTTTTCTAAAAAAGAGAATAGACCCGAAAAGCAATCCTATTGAAAGAATGGCAAGGATAAAACCGTTATTTATAAAGTTGACAATAAAGGTAATTATAGGACTGAAGCCTGAGCCGAATAAAGAAAAACTGTTTTGAATTGACCCTAACGGCTCGTTGAAAAAAGTAGTTGCTATGTATTGCGAAAGGCCGGATAGGAAGCCGAAATAATATTCTAACGGAAATAGAATGATGACGGTAAGAATATTAAAGAAGTCATGATACGTGCCAACCGTAACTGCGCGCCTGAATTCTTTTTTCTTAGTAATAAAACCAAGCGATACAATAGTGCTGGTAATGGTTGTTCCTACGTTTGCTCCCATGATAAT
>JBBSBG010000466.1:0-2676 GCA_038251495.1 Cytophagales bacterium | reverse complement strand
GTTTCTGCGACAAACTTATCGCCATACTTGATCAGATCATTTGTTACGTCTACTCTTTTGGCTGAGTTTGCATACTCTTTTTTCATAGGCACCAAAATCATGGTGGCTCCATTTGTCAGGTTTACCAACTGCCCCATATAAAATTTCTGATCGCGGGCTATCGCCAATAAACTATCCAACTCATATTGGGTGTTAATGGTATCAGGAAAAATTGGCGAGAGATAAAATTTTTTCTGAGCAGTATCTTTTTGAATAAGTTTCAAAAGCGGCAATGAAAGAACTTCGTTCACCCCTTCTATCTGCTTTAGCTCATTACTTAGCTTCTTTAATTTATTGAATCCATCTAGTTTATATATGGCACTGTCTTTAACACCAACGGCCATTATGTTTCCATCTTCGCCAAACTGTTGTTTGAACTTGTTGAAGAAGATCATGTCGGGGTCATCCACCGGAACGGTGCGGGCAAACTCGTAGCTCATCTCCACCTGGGCCGCATAATATCCCATGAATACCGTAATGACGCCAATAATTGCTATTAGCAGTATTCTAAAACGGATAATAAGGTCGGCTACTTTAGACCACATACTGGAGGCTATTGTTAATTTTTAAACGCGTAAAACTAAGAAAATTTGCTCAGGATAAAGGTTTGAGCCTTAGGATTTATACCGCTGGTATGTTGATTTAAATACCGACTCCGTACATAGAAAATCTAAATCTCAAATCCTTTAATCTTTCTATATAAAGAAATGGCGTGCGTATCGGTCATACCTGAAACAAAATCGATGATCTCACGAAAGTGCAAATAGGTATTATCAGGGCTTGCCTGAATAACAGTTTTAGTTTCATCTGGAAGAAGCCGAGCCAGATTTGCGTATTTACTACTTTGATTTTTCTTTACCAGATGCTCGGCTGCTTTAATAAATTCTTCCAACAAGCCAGGTAACACCTCAAATCCCGCTGCTTCAATTTCCACCACATGCCGCGCCCGATAAATTTTTGTGATTGAAATATCAATGATTGCGTTCAATTCATTTTTGTAAGAGCCTAAATCAGTAAGTGCGTGATCAAATGAACCTGATAAAATTTCTGTTTCGTTCTGAAGAAAAACATCAACGGCATCATCGATTAGTTTACCAATAGCCATAGCGCGTAGCACACCAATCTTTTCATCAACACTTTTAATCCGGTTTGCCTTTTCGGGATTAAAGTCGGCCTTCAAAATTCCAGCCATCAACTCAATGGTATCGGCTACTGAAACCAATCCTAACCGACAGCCATCTTCCAAATCAATAATATTATAACAAATGTCGTCAGCGGCCTCAACAAGGAAAGCGAGTGGATGACGAGTGTAAACATTTTCCCCATTTTTTGTCAAGCCAAGCTGCGAGGCCATTTCGTTAAATAGTTCTTGCTCTGTTTTAAAGAACCCAAACTTCTTCTGACTCTTTTTCGATATATCGCGAGACTGAATTAACGAAGCACAGGGATATTTTGTGAAGGCACCCAACGTAGCTAACGTAAGTCTTAGTCCTTGGTATTGTTGCTTATTAAGAATTCGAAAGCCCTGCGCATTTCCTTCAAAATGCGTGAGGTCCATCCACTCCTGTTCTGAGAAATGAGGCTTATATTTTTTTCCTTCATGGTGAAGAAAGAAATCACTCAAGCCATCTTCGCCTGAATGTCCGAAGGGTGGATTTCCTAAATCATGCGCGAGTGATGCCGAAGCTACTACAGTGCCAAAATCGTGAGAAGAGAATTTTTCAGTAAGCTCTTTGTGGCGTTGAATGAGAACCTCGCCTACTCTTCTGCCTAACGATCGACCTACGCTGGAAACCTCCAGACTGTGTGTCAATCGGGTGTGAACAAAATCATGTTCAGGAAGTGGATGAACTTGCGTTTTATCTTGCAGTCTGCGAAAGGGATGCGAAAAAATAATCCGATCGTAATCTTGTTCGAAAGCGCTGCGTGTGGATTCTGCCAAATCAGATTTCTGATTCAGGCGTTGGTAAGAAAGAAGTTGGAGCCAGTTCATTTTACTAATACCAGATCATCGATAAACTGAAATCTTTTCTATTTAGCGTAAGCAATGGCATTTTATAATATAAGCAAGTGGCAGCAATAAGTGCATCTTGTATTGCCAATCGATGACTTAGCGCGTAACGCGAAATTAAATCTCTGTGAATCCTATCAACTTCATTATTGATTGGAATTAGATTAAAGCGATTGAGTTCACGTGATAGCTTTAAAAAATGTGATTTATTAATTGCTCCCGCGATTAATTCCGAATACGAAATAGAGCTAATGCAAAGGTGATCCGCGCCCAATTGGCTTAACTGAGTAATTAGCTTGCCGTTGCTACGATCAATGACTTTTATTAATATATTGGTATCACAAATTACCAGTTCCTCTGCTTCCACGCAATACTTCTTAAGTGTTCCTTGCTAATCAATTTACCTTTTCAAATTCCTCCCATGCCCTGAAGATCTTGGGCGGTCATTTTTTTCTTAGGATATATTATGCCTTTTTGAACTTTGACTTTTTCGATGCTTACATCTAAACGGCTCAACAACTCTTTGATCAATTTTGAGTCCTTCATATTTTTAATCTGTATTACTAGTGTTTCCATTTCTAAAGTGTTGAATCATAATCAACTTACAAAACCAAAAGTTCTTAAAG
>JBBSBG010000465.1:0-2678 GCA_038251495.1 Cytophagales bacterium | reverse complement strand
TACTAATTGCTGTTTCATTAGGATTAGGAACCATGATTGGCTGGAAGCGAATTGTAAAAACGATTGGCGAAAAAATTGGGAAAGAACACCTCACTTACGCGCAAGGCGCCAGTGCTGAGTTGGTAGCTGCAACTACCATTGGGCTCTCAACGGGGCTTGGCTTGCCTGTGAGCACAACACATGTGTTATCTTCAGGCATTGCCGGATCAATGGTGGCGAGTAAAGGAATTAAAAATCTACAACCCGACACGGTACGCAATATTTTAATTGCGTGGTTGCTTACCCTTCCTGTTGTAATGCTAATGTCGGGAACGCTGTTTTTGATTTTTAGAGCGGTGTTTTAAGGAACTATTAATAACTCCTTAAAATTTGCGCTACCCAAACTTAATCTGCATCTTTTTAATGCGGTCTTCTAACTTTTCGGAAGTCAGTTTTTCGCGTGTGCGATCTACCATAATTGGGAAAGCAAAGGGCGTGGGTATTTCAGGTGTGGTGATAACTATTTTTTGAAACGCAATACGATCAAGCGCTTTGCGCAGGCGGGCTTCTTCCAATTGAAAGTCCATCACTTCTTCAAAGGCTTGCTGCAATAATAAGTTGTGCGATTCATATTCATGAAACACATTGAAGAATAGCTGCGAAGAAGATTGCAAATGTTTCTCTTTTACTTTCTTTCCGGGAAGACCTTTAAATATCAAGCCGGAGATAGCTGCAATATCGCGAAATTTTCGTTTTGCCATTTCAGTGGCGTTGATACTCGCCTGTATATCTTTCATCAGATTCTCGTTTCCGAGAATGTTTGTTTCAATGGCTTCATAAACCGGTATCTCCTGATCGGATAACAATTCGAATCCATAATCATTCATGGCAATAGAAAACGTGATGGGCGTTATCTGTGCCATGCGATAGGCAATCAGCGCAGCCATGCCTTCATGCACGAAGCGACCTTCAAACGGATACATTAATAAATGATAGCCTTCCGAAGTTTGAAAGTATTCAATCAGAAATTCATTACTCTTAGGCAAGTGCGACCGTTGCTTTTGTAAGTCCATGAGCGGTCGTAGAAAACGCATCTCATCATCCGTCTCTTTGTTGCGCGCAGCTTCATCAATCTTCAAGCGAATCATTTCACTCATTTGTGATGACAACGGCATTCTTCCGCCTTGCCACGATGGCACTTTCCCCGACTTGCGTTTTGACTTTCGCACATGGGCTTCCATTTCTTTTATGCGCACCAACTCTAAACTTTGTCCGGCAAACCAAAACACATCACCAATGTTGAGGCTGGAAATAAAATATTCTTCAATGGTGCCCAGATATTTTCCACTCACATATTTTACAAACAATAAATTATCGCCCACAATGGTACCGATTGATAACCGATGCTTAAACGCAATGCGATTATTCTCAACATAGTAAAGTCCTTTATCTACAATCACCTTGCGGTATTCATTGTAAGCGGTTAACGCCTCACCCCCGGTAGTGATAAAATTCAGCACCCAATTCCATTCATCATCTGTTATCGAAGAATAGCTAACCGTGGTCTTAATCTCCTCCAGAATTTCCGCAGGCCGAAATCCATCAGACACAGCCAAGGTGATTAAGTATTGAATCAACACATCGAACGAGCGCAGGTAAGGCAACCGATCTTCAACAATCTTTCGTTTCATTGCTTCCCGCAAGGCTGCCGCCTCAGTAAGTTCCAACGTATTTGTAGGCAAAAAATAAATCCGACTCACCGCTCCGGGTTGATGACCACTGCGCCCGGCTCTTTGCATAAATCGCGAAACGCCTTTAGGGCTGCCCACTTGAATTACAGTTTCAACAGGTCGGAAGTCGACACCTAAGTCGAGACTAGAGGTGCACACCACTGCTTTTAATTTTCCAGCATGCAATTGATCCTCCACCCAATCGCGCAACTCTTTGCTGATGCTACCGTGATGCAGGGCGATTAGTCCGGAGAGTTCAGGTGCCCGATCTAATATTTTCTGATACCAGATTTCTGCAAAGGAGCGAGTGTTTGTAAAGATGAGCGTGCTGTTGCTTTCCTTCACAATGGGAATCACTTTATTTAACAACGCAATACCGAGGTGGCCACTCCACGGCAAACGCTCTACTTCATCCGGGAAAATAGAAATCAACTCAATTTTCTTTGCGATGTTTGCCTTCACCACTTTTATTTTTTCGGGTGCTATGTTATTACCCAAAAGAATTTCAAGGGATTGCTCCATGTTGCCTATGGTTGCCGAGATGCCCCAGATTTTTAACTTTGGTGAAATTGTTTTCAATCGCGAAAGCGCGAGTTCCATAAGCACACCCCGTTTGGAGCCAAGCAACTCGTGCCATTCATCTACTACTATGGTTTTTAAGTTTGCGAAATAACCACCATATCCTTTTTGTGAAATAAGCAGGTGAAGACTTTCAGGTGTGGTAATTAAAAAATTGGGTGGAGTTTCTTTTTGACGTGCGCGTTCTTTAGTTGATGTATCGCCACTGCGCACACCTACCCGCCATGAAGAGTCGAGGCCTTCTTTCGCGCGGTTAGCCGAGAACTCAATTTCTTTTGCAAGTGCACGAATAGGAGTTATCCAGATTGCTGTTGGGCCTGTTGATTTCTGTTTTCCAGGATTGCTCTCTAACAAAATCGGAATTAGAAGGGAATACGTTTTGCCGCTACC
>JBBSBG010000464.1:0-2681 GCA_038251495.1 Cytophagales bacterium | reverse complement strand
CTTACCAAAATGGTAGATGAAGAATTGACCAGACTGCACACTACCATTGATAAGAATGTGGATCGGATCAACAGCTTAGCAAAAGAAAAAGGTGTGGAGGTGGTGATGGTGAAGAAGGCGGCTGTGGTGAATTAAAATTTACAAACGGAAATTAAAACCCTCCCCGAGCTGTAACACCTTAACGGGTTGATTAATTTCTTTTGCCTCTCGTTCAAATTCTTTAGGATCGGCCGTGTTGAATTTAAAAAGATCATAATGATGCGGTATCACCAACTTTGCTTGAATTTCTTTTCCTAATCGGGCAGCTTCCTCACAGGTTAGATTTCCGGCTACGCCACGAGCAGGATCATTTCCATTGATTGGAAGAAATGCAATGTCTATGTGAAACGGTTTTAGAATATCAACCATATCCTCATACCATAACGTATCGCCACTGTGGTAAACCGAAAACTTTCCGAATTGCAACACAAAACCCATGAATTTGCACCTACCCTGTTGGTCCCGCTCAATTGTATTGTGCGCTGCGGGCACTCCTGTAAAAGCAAAGTCATCTATTATTTTTTTCTCACCATCGATTAATCCAATGGGAAAATCATGATTGCATTTTACCCGCTCAACAACAAAGTCTCTATTAGCTTCCGGAATAACGAACTTAATACTTTTATTCTTTTCGAATAAAGGAAGGAGCGTTTCAGCATCCAAATGATCGGTGTGGTTATGACTGGAAGTAACAACATCAATGCAATCGAGTAATTCAGGGGCGATCACTAACTCACTGATCCGTTCATGTGGCTTGTTGGTGTTCGCATATTTTTTTGAGAGGGAGTCCGATAAGTAAGGATCGAACAACAAACATTTTTTATTCCATTGAATAAGGAATCCACTTTGACCAAGCCACCAGATGTCCATGGCATCAGTTGTGCCTTGTTGCTTAGCGTTGCGGATTTCCTCCGCTAGCTTCTCTCCTTTATTGAATGGTTGGATCAACATAATTTAGTGTTAGCTGCTGGTCACTGGATTCTGGAAACTAGCAACCAGTATCCAGTTACAAAGTCTCCCTTACTTTCTTCGCTCCCTTCACCATGTTCGCTAGTTTTTGTCTGGAAGCCCAACGTGCTGTTTGACTTAAGCCACAATCGGGCGCAACCGCGAGCTTTTCAGCAGGCACATATTTTAAGCATTTATTTATGCGCTCAACAACATCCGTTTCTGTTTCGATGTAATAATTTTTAACATCGATTATACCCACGGCCACGTCTAATTTTTCAGCGAACGTTGCCAACAGTTCTATTTCAGCAAACTCACGATTGGCCATCTCAATATGAACTTCATCAACAGCTAAGTCTAAAAAATCCGGAAGCATGGGTGCCAAACTTCTATAGCCTACCGGACGACCTTTAAAATTCCCAAAACATAAATGTGTGGAGAGTCTGCACTTGCCAACAATACCTTTTACGGTACGATTAAAAATATCTACAAATTTTTTTGTGTCCTCTTTATAAGCGTAACAACTCATGGATGGCTCATCGACTGTTATCTCGGTGCAGCCAGCAGCAACCAGGTCTTCTAATTCCTTTTTAACAAAGGGTAATAATACTTCGGTAATTGCGTACCGATCTTTATACTTTTCATTTGGAAGCAGTCGGCCACTTAATGTATATGGGCCAGGTACACTGGCTTTCAAAACCGGGCCTTTAGGCGCCAATTTTTGCAACCGCTTAAATTCTTTTACTGCTCCAAGTCCATCAGGGGCGGTTAAGGTATCAACAATTGAATTTTTGCCGCGCTGATCGTGGGCAGCTGGACCGAAGTTTCGAAGCTCATCGGTATTTTCTTTTATGCCTTTGATGAATCCATAAAAGGAAAGATTAAAATCTAACCGCGTTTGCTCACCATCCGTAATCACATCGAGCCCTGCCGTTACCTGATCATGAATGGCTGCAATCACAGCATCATCGATTAACTCTTCACGATCAGCGTTTCCAAATTCATTTAAGTTCTTTACAGCAAACTCAAGCCATCCCGGAAACGGATAGCTACCAACAACGGTAGTGCGAATAGGAATAGGTTGCATGATTTATGATTTTGGTTTACCCACGTGTTGATACAATTTTGCCAGGCGATGTGCGTGCTCATCATAAGCACTTTCAAAAAGTTCAATAGCTTTTTCTTTGCCAACCACGTTCGTTGCAGTCAATACTTTTGGTGGTTGACCTGCTTCGGTCAACAGCCGCGCAACTTCAGCTTTTATCGTGTTTATTATTAATGCTCCACCTATGGTTGATCCAGGAGAAACAGGAGTTTCTAACCCCGGAATGGTAATCATGGAATCACCTGCTGGCGCACCTGTATCTAAAATTAGATCCGAGAAGTCGTTCAACTTTTTCCCATCAGCGCGCTTGCTTTCACTTTTTTCAGAATGCTTTGTGGTAAGAATTGAAACCACCTTCACTTTTTTCTGTTGAAAGAGTTCGGCCATTTCAACCGGAACAACATTAGTACCACTGGAAGAAATGATTAACGCGGAGTCAATAGATTCGATGTCAAAATTTCTAATAATGCGTTCAGCGAGGCCAGAAACATTTTCTAAAAACATAGCCTGCCTTTGACCATTAGCACCTACCACCAAATTGTGAAAGGTAAGGGATAATTCTACAATCGGGTTGAAGCCGGGAAACGAG
>JBBSBG010000463.1:0-2684 GCA_038251495.1 Cytophagales bacterium | reverse complement strand
GCCAGATTACTCCGGCCTTTTTTTATTCTTTAAGATAAAATTATTACTTACCAACTTCAGTAGGTATCACCTCGCCTTTGATTGTAAGTTGAATAAATCCTGTTTCAATATTTGCTGTTACCGTAACAGTTTTATTAAACCCACCCGTAGATGCTGCATTAAACGTTGCCTTAATCAATCCCTGACCACCTGGCATAACTAGATCCCGAGTCCACTCTGGTGTGGTACATCCGCATGACGGCTGTACGTTAGTAATTACCAAAGGCACTTTTCCTGAATTAGTAAACTTAAACTCGTGCGTTACAGGAACTCCTTGTTTTACTTTACCAAAATCATGTGTTGTGTTGTCCCATGCAAAAACAGCCACATCAGCTTGTACTTCATTTTTATTTAGTGTTGTTGCAGGCACTTGCTGTGCCATAGCTGAGAAAGCAAAAACCACAAAAAAAGCGAGAGAGAGTAATTTTTTCATTTGTTGTTGAAATTTAGGTTAAAATTAAGTTGTTCTTTTGAACCACACAAACATCGGAATCAAAATGCAGACAATGTGTTAACGAAGACCTAATAACTGTTAAGTACTTGTTAAAACAAAAGTACGGCAATAAATACTATTTACCTTTACAAAGTGAGCCGCTTAACCCTACGAATTATCATTATTCTGGCTGCAATTAGCATTGCAGGCATAACCACCACTCAAATTTACTGGGTTCGGAAAGCGTTTGACCTTAAGGAAAATCAATTTAACCGTGATGTAACTGCGGCTCTCGGTCAGGTTTCAAGCAAAATTCTGGAAATCACTAAAACGCCTCCACCCGCAAATAATCCTGTTACTCAGCTTTCGACAAACTATTTTGTTGTGCTGGTTAATAGTCCTATCGATAATAATTTGCTTGAATTTTTGCTGCTGACTGAGTTTGAGAAAAGAAACATAACAGCCGATTTTGAATATGGGGTTTATGATTGTGTTGAAAAATGTATGGTTGGCGGTAACAATTTATCTCCACGCAAAATTTCAAAACAAGTAAACTTTAGCGAATTGCCAGCGTGGCAAAATGATGGGTATTATTTCGGAGTTCAATTTCCATTAATGGAGGCTAACTTAATCAGTCAAATGGGTATCTGGGGTTTCTCTTCTGTTGTTTTACTAATCGTCATCTTCTTTTTCGTTTACACGTTGTTTGTGATCCTAAAGCAGAGACGGCTTTCAGAAATACAAAAAGACTTTATTAATAATATGACGCATGAGTTTAAAACTCCACTGTCAACAATTGCAATTTCTACCTCTGTACTTAAAGACCCAGGCATAATACAAACGCCCGAACGGCTTTTAAACTACGCCACCATTATTGAAAATGAGAGTCAGCGATTGCAACAACAAGTTGAGCGCGTACTTCAAATGGCGCGCCTCGAAACCGAAGACCTTGGTCTTAAAAGAGAAAATCAGGACTTGCACAAACTGCTTTCAGAAGCTGTAGCCAATAACGCGATTGCATCGAAAGCTATCATCAACTTAAAGCTGGAAGCCAAACGAGCAACTCTGCTTTGTGATAAACTTCATATAATAAATGTGATTTTTAATTTGTTCGATAATGCGATTAAATACAATCTTAATAAACCAATACTTGATGTTCGCACCTATAATATTGCAGGGCATGTTGTTTTTGAAGTTCGGGATAACGGTATAGGAATTACTGCTGAAGATCAAAAGAAAATCTTTCAGCGATTTTATCGGGTGCCAACAGGCAATTTACATGATGTAAAAGGTTTTGGTTTGGGATTAAGTTATGTAAAACTGATTGTAGAGACTCATAAAGGAAAGATTAGCATTTACAGCGAACTTGGAAATGGAAGTTGTTTCACTATCATACTACCCATTATAAAAGAATGAGCGTAAAAATTCTGCTTGCCGAAGATGATCCCAATCTTGGGTTTGTAATAAAAGACAATCTTTCTTTAAAAGGATATGAGGTTACACTTTGCGTCAATGGCGAAGATGCTTTTAACGTTTTCAATGCCGAACAATTTGATGTGTGTGTTCTGGATGTAATGATGCCGAAGAAAGATGGCTTCACTTTAGCGCAGCAAATTCGGAAAATCAATAATCATATTCCAATTTTATTTGTGACGGCCAAATCTATGTTGGAGGATAAAATTGCCGGCTTTGAAAGTGGCGGTGATGATTACCTCGTAAAACCCTTCAGCATGGAGGAACTCGTTCTTAGGATTGAAGTTTTTCTTCGAAGGAGCAATACTCAACCCATTGAACAGCACTATAGTCTTGGAGCTTTTACATTTGATTGCCGAAATTATACGTTGTTTCACAGCTCTGGCGAAAAATCACTCACACAAAAAGAAGCCGAAGTATTAAAACTCCTTTGCGAAAACAGAAACCAGGTATTAAAACGCGAGGAGATTCTGAACAAAGTATGGGGCAGTGATGATTATTTTATGGGCCGCTCCATGGATGTATTCATTTCCAAACTGCGTAAGTACTTAAAAGATGATCCAACCATTCAGATCATCAACTATCATGGAGTTGGTTTTAAGTTGGAGGTTGTATCAATATAACTTAAGGTTTTAAAACATTCTTAATAAATTTGAAATTTTTAAGCATTATTTTTTAGCTATTGATTTGAAATTGTAGAGTACAAAGACAGAAAGGCTGTTATTGGTTACCGATAGAT
>JBBSBG010000462.1:0-2687 GCA_038251495.1 Cytophagales bacterium | reverse complement strand
GTTAGAAAAATGAGAGAGCCTCACGGAAAAGAATTGGGGATAGCTATTTGGGGACTTGGAACAGTATTGTATGCTACTACAGATGATGACGATTTTATAATAGGTCATGATGGAAAAAGTACTCCACCCATCAATACCGCCATTCGACTGAATCCGGAAACCGGTGACGGTATCATTATACTTGAAACGGGAAATCCCATGATGGCTACAAAACTGGCAAGTGAATGGGTGTTTTGGAAAACAGGAAAGATAGACACGTTGCTTTTTCCAATGCTGATAAATGGATTGGTTAGGATAATTGGAATAGGATGGTGTGTGATTATTGCCCTTGCAATTATTTATAGCATTGCGCGAAATACTCCGAAATGGAAAGGCTAAACAACTATTTTACTACTTCAACTTCTTAAAATACTCAAACGAATTTTTTAATGTCTCTTTCGGTGTTGATGTAAGATCGCGCTCAAGATAAGGATGAGTTACACCCGATTTTACGGCTTGTTTTACAATTCCTTCAATATCAAAAACACCTGTGCCCGGATCGGCCATTTTAGGGAACAGGGGTAAATTTATAAAGTGGCTGAACAACTAACCCGTGAAAACTAAAGAGTGCCCTTCATGCGCGATGGAGGTAGATGCAAAAAGCAAAACCTGCTCCATTTGCAGCTGCGAATTTGCCGAATACCCAAACCCCATCAAGTGGCTTGCCATGTTGCGGCTCCTTGTATTTCTGCTGCTGTTTATCTCCCGATAGGGAATATAAAAAATTTTCCTTCATAAAGTAGCTGTCTAATCTCAGGTGATAATCTGATAACCGTCATTATTTTTTAGATAAGATAGGCATAACCTTATACTAAGAAAAAAGACTTAAATCAGAAGGTTATGGAACTCAAGAAATATTACCATGCCGACCTGGCAAAAAAACATTCCCTCTTCCTTAGTATTGGCTTGGTTTTTACCTTATCGCTGGTGCTTACTGCCTTTGAATGGAAGCAGTATGATACACCTTTGGTTGAGTTAGCATCACGGAGCGCAAATACATTTGAAGAACTTTTGGATGTACCTGCTACTGAAATTCCTCCGCCACCCGAAATGATTATTCAGCAGCCTCGGTTAGTAGAGGTGCCTGATGAGCAAGAGATCAAAGAGGAGATCAAATTTGTGTTTGATGTAGAGGTAACCGAAGACACGAAGATGCAGGCGATGCCATTTATTGAACAACAACCCGTGGTGGAGGAAAACTTAGATCAAGTTTTTACGATCGTGGAAGTTTCCGCTGCGCCTAAAAACGGATTGACTGAATTTTATAAAAGTATTGGCAAGCAAATAATATATCCCGCGCAGGCACGCAGGATGCGGGTAGAAGGGAAAGTTTTTGTAGAATTTGTTGTTGGCCGCGATGGTAAATTAGAAAATGTAACAGTTATAAAAGGAATAGGGGCGGGTTGCGATGAGGAAGCAGTTCGTATCATTCAAAACTCACCGCCCTGGAACCCGGGCAAACAGCGCGGCAAGCCAGTTAAACAAAAAATGGTGTTGCCTATTATTTTTAAGTTGGCTGAATAAAATCTATTAAACTTATCCGGTTTATGTTTTTTAATGCTATATAGGGAATAGCAACAATTGCATATATTCGGAAGTTATGCACAATGCCGCGGGACAGAGTGGGCAGCCCGCATCGGCACATTTGCTTGTCGCACTTTCCACCGCGACACCAAAGCAAGCAAAAGAGCCAATTTTCTAGCCGCACCTAAAGAGAATATGACTAATGAATGAAAGAAAAAATGGAGACCCCAGACCCGGAATTAATTGAAGAGTACAGACAGAGAAACATTCGGTGGACAACTGAGTCGTTAAGACAACTTTCCTTTTACAATAATTTTCTTTTGACGCTTAGTGTTGGATTTCTCTCTTTCGCCTTTAACCCAAAATATATTGGTGGACTAAAATTTACGGTAACAAACATTGAATGGTCATTGACTCTTTACCTATTTTGATTAATAACAATCGTCCTTTCAATTTTGATTGGTTTAATTTTATCAATTTATAGACTTCAAGATTTTCGGTTAACGCGACAAGTAAATCAGATACGACAAAGGATGTAGGAACATTCAACCGTCAAACTTGACGAAGGCACACCTGAGAAGTTTGGCATCTGGCACAGACTAACGTTATTCTTTAGAACTTACCCCAATGTAACAATTGAGGAATGTAAAAATTACAAGAACCTTGATGAAAAAGAAAAGGGGATTATAAAATCGAAGTTTAAAAAATTAAGAAACATCGTTCATAATTTAGGACTTAATACATGGAGAAATACAAAACTTCAAACTTTATGTTTTGGGTTGTGCATTCTCATGTACTTGACAAGTATTCTCATTAAATAGTTACGAATTTTAAAAGCTTGCCCCGTGAAAAAAATAATTTCTATCCTACTTATAACCATGGTGGCAATGTGGCCGGACAAAGGAGTTAACTAACTGGAGATACTATGGTGGATGACCACTTTATTTCGTTTATCAGTGACCATTATTTTTCGCGTTGCCAAACAATTCATTCCACACAGATTTGACCATCGCAAGCTTTGACATTCAGTTATTTACATAAGAATACTAAATGATGGTCGTGAGATAACTTTTAATGATCACACTCTCACGAAAAGAAGTGGTTAAGGGTAGCAAAATTTCCAC
>JBBSBG010000461.1:0-2688 GCA_038251495.1 Cytophagales bacterium | reverse complement strand
GGTGATGTCGAAGGTTGCATCTTCCTTCCGCGGTGAGTTACGAATGGCCATGTTGCCAAACGCGGTAATGGTAAAAGGCATTGCTTTACTTCCCGAGGATTGTTGCAAAACTTTATAGCGCAAGAAACCATCCATCGTCTTATCAACAGAATTTCTTCCGATGCCAATTCCGAGTTTATCCGTTATTCCATGCTCCAGACCAATGCGCACATACGCCTGATCCAATCCAAACAATTCATAAATGCCATCATTAATTCTACCAAAGCGATGCGCAAAGATAAATTCAAGTTCACCTTTATGTTTAGACTCAACTGATTGCCCATTTACCAGGCGCGTTCCTTTAAAAGTAGAAGTTGTTAATTGCTTTGACGGTGGTTCTAATTTTTCTAAATCGCCAAGCAGGTCGTCTTGTGCTTTTGCAAACATGCAACCAACTAAAAGAATGGAAAAAATAAGTGATATTTTCATTGTGGCTTATAGATAAATTCAACGGTAACTTCTACCTCCTCGGCAATATTTTGCCAAAGCAGTTGCGGGATTTTAATTTTATAGTCTTCAAGCTTTATTTTGAATTTTGCTTGAGCCGTAACGATATTACCTGTCATTGAAATTGTGCCAGGCGCCTCTATTTCTTTTGTTACTCCATGAATAGTCAGTTTGCCCTGAGCCACAGCGCGCTGTTCTCCTTCTTTTACAACAAAGTCCGAAAATTTACCTTGAAAGGTTGCCTTTGGATATTTTTCTGATTCCAGATATTTTTCATTGAAGTGCTCTTTCATTAGCTGTTTTTCAAATTCAAACTCTTTAATTGGAATTACAAATGCAACCTCTGCTGTAGCGGCATTAAAAATACTGACTGCTTTGGTATTAGTGGCCTCAATATTTTCAATCGTGGCTGCCGAATAAAATTTAACAATCGATTTTTCGAGGGTAAACTTCTGCGCTGCAGCGCCCAAAGAAAAACACAGTAATGAACTAACAAAAAGTAGTTTGAAATTTTTCATTGATGTCATATTAATTATTCAAGGCTCCATCATCTACCCAGCAAGCAATTTGATCAATCTGTGATTGAGTCAATACAAGTCCGCCAATAGGCATTGATTTATTACCAGTGCGGGTTTTGACTTTTGCAGCATTGCTTTGCAGGTTTGAAAAATTTGTCCAGTCGCGTGAGCCTGTGCCCGAACCATGGCAACCTGAAAGGTTACAATTTGTATCCATGATTGGTTTAATAGTGGCCGAAAAACTAACTCCCGTATTTCCCCGAGGCACAGTAACGTTAATAACCTTCTGGCAGTCTTCTGAATCTTTTACAATTACCACATAGTTTCCATGCTTTAAATTCGAAAATGAATTGGTTTCGGAAAAACCAAGTACCCCCAATTGATAGAGATAACTACCCGCGCCACCTTGCGCGCTAACCGAAATAGAGCCATTGTCAGTTAAACATTGGTTGTCGGATTGGGTTTCGATTGCGGCCGAAAGATTAGTATCTAGCGAGGATATCTCAACTGCTAACTCAGCTTGGCAACCCTTAGCATCTTTAACTATAACCTGGTAAGAACCTGGAGCAAGGTTACGAAATTCAGGATTCGTTTGATAAATTCCACCATTCAAACTAAAGTCGTAGGCAGCTTCGCCTCCGCTGGCCGCCACCGTCAGACTTCCATTAATAGACCTGCATGAAGTAACATTGGTCTTGTTTGCTACACTGACCGTAAGGTCAGAATCTTCACAGGAAAACTTATCGGCCAGGTTATTGTATTCGCAACCAGCTAACATTATTAAAAAGACTATCGAGGAAATCCTTATTGAAAAATTCATGTCAATTCATTTTTAGTCAGTTCGCTAAAATACTAATTATTTAATGCACCGCCATTTACCCAACAAGCAATGAAATCAATCTGAGCTTGTGGCGGTCTTGTTGGGGCAATATTTAGAGGCATTGAATTGTTTCCTATTCTTGTTTTTATGTTTTCGAGCATTCGGCTGCACGTTGGTTAACACCCTCCAATTCCTCTAGACCTTTATTGACATGGTGGCAATCCATTTTTACGAAATTTGTTTGAAGGTTTTCCGGCCTTCAAGTTAGAGCTTGGTGCAATTGAGCGAAATGTTCCATTACCTAACTTATACTTATGAGGTGCTTCTCTAGCAGTGGCGCTAACCAAAATTGAGCCGTTGGCGCAGAACGATGTGTTTGACATACTATTGTTGGAGTGCCAGCCACAGGTGCTGAAGCTGGCATTAACGTAATGGGTGGAAGTTCTTCCTAGAACCCTTTTTTTTACAACAATAGCAAAGGTGCGCGAGGTAAGCTCAATAAGTGATCAGGCTCTGCTAGGTACTCCAGAATCCAGTTCGAACTGGCCACCCGAAGCAGTTACGAAGTTACACGGTGGAAAGTGGCTAAAAATCGAAAATCCCCCAAAGTCCTGGACCCTGGGGGATAATCTTGTCTATAGTTGGCTTTAATCTGATACTAAAGTACACGGAAGCCCGAAACCTAAAAATAGCCGTCCGTTTGAGTGTTTATAAATCTGACGAATTGCCATAATCAGCGTTGAGTAGCTTAATGGCTCAGTACTTTATATTTTTAAAATGTATTTTTAAATTCATAAGCGTTTTAATGGTTCAAAATTATTCAACAAGGCGCTTAAAATTTTACCTTCTATTAAGTGTCTTTAG
>JBBSBG010000460.1:0-2689 GCA_038251495.1 Cytophagales bacterium | reverse complement strand
TCCGCCATCTCTATGTCAATCTCCTCATCATTAATGTTGACAACCGTGGCAAGTTTTCCATTGTAATAACTTTTCTCATCGGAAGTATCGTTACGAACAAACATAATCTGCGCGCCTTCCTTCAGTTCAATGCTATGAGCAACCGGATACATGCTCTGTGGAAAATCGCCTTCCACATGCGCTTCAAAATAGTGTGTTGGTTTTTCAAGTCGCTGCAATTCCTTTCGGTTAAGTTCATCGGCTTTATAATTATGCGTAGTCAGTGTGATAACTTCTTTAATCGCACTTACTTCTTCGGGGCTTTTGTAATGTTCGTTCAATAGCGCAAGATCCTCTGCGGAAGCGATATTGTTTCTTAGATTATTTAACAAATCAATAAATACAGGATTCTGTTGCCGGAAAATTTTATCAAGCTCGATGTAAACGGGTGATTCGGCTTGCAAGGCTTTGGCTTCATAAAACCAGGGGCTTTTATAATATTGACTAAGCACAGATTGTTCTTCATTACGCACAACCGGAGGCAATTGAAATAAATCGCCAATAAATAAAACCTGTGCGCCACCAAAACTTTGCCTGAAGTTTCCACGCGCGACCCGCATGCGGTAATCAATCGCGTCAAGCAAATCTGCGCGAAGCATACTTACTTCATCAATCACCAATAAATCAATAGACCTTAATACTTGCTTCCGTGGACTATTAAGCGGATGTTTTCGTGCCAGCACATTTTGATTGAGAAATTTTCCACCCGCTAATAATTCATCTGATAAATTACGATCGGGCAAGAACGTAACGGGTGGCAATAAAAATTGAGAGTGGATGGTAACGCCACCCGCATTTAATGCAGCAATGCCTGTGGGCGCAACAACAATCAATGATTTGTGGGTTACTTCTCTAAGACGCTTTAAAAAAGTGGTTTTACCCGTTCCGGCTTTACCTGTTAAAAAAATATGCCCTGAGGTGGTGTTTATAAATCGGGTTGCGGCCTCAAGTAAGTCTTCCATAAATCAAACTTACACCAATCGGTAAAATATTCAATAAAGTAGTTGACAGTAAACAAATCGAACAATTCACAAAATTTAAGGAAATGACTTCGCATTCTTTTCCACAACTTGCTAAGAATAGATTTTTAAACCATTTAAATTTCAATAAGTCTAAAGTAACTTATCTTTAGTCATATTTTACTATGAGAAAAATCTTCGTATTTATTATTGCAATATCAATTTCCTGTAAAGGAGACGAACCCAGCCCCACTCCAGCTGCGCTGTATTTCCCGCCAGCCGGAACTGCCTGGGAAACTACAACCCCCGCAAGTCTTGGTTGGGATGAAACTAAAATTCTTGAACTAAAAACTTTTCTTGCCACAACCAATAGTCGGGCGCTAATTGTATTGAAAGATGGGAAAATTGTCATTGAAGAATATCTTGGCAAGCAGTTAGTAAACACAACGCTTGATTTTAATTCTTCAAGCAATTGGTATTGGGCTTCGGCTGGAAAAACATTGACTTCAGCGTTAGTTGGTATGGCCGAGTCGCAGGGCAAAATAAATTTCGATACTAAAACTTCAGATTACCTGGGCGTGGGTTGGACAGCGTTAACGACAACACAAGAAAATAAAATTACAGTTCGTCACCAATTGACAATGACGACTGGTTTAGATGATGGAGTTACCAATACTGATTGCACCGACCCTGCGTGTTTAATCTTTAAAGCAGAACCTGGCAGCAGATGGGCGTATCACAATGCGCCCTATACATTATTAGATGGTGTGATTGCTTCGGCAACGGGTAAAAATCTGAATACCTATGTTACTGATGAATTGAAATCAAAAATCGGTATGGATGGACAATACATTAAAACAGGTGATAACAATGTTTTTTATAGTCCGCCACGGTCAATGGCTCGCTTTGGGTTGCTGCTACTAAACAAAGGTAAGTGGGATGAAACACAAGTTGTACCGGAATCGTATGTCAATCTAATGACAACAACATCACAAAATATAAATTTGGCGTATGGCTATCTTACGTGGTTAAATGGAAAGGACTCTTATCGGATTCCTCAATCACAGATTACAATCCAAGGATCGTTATCACCCGATGCCCCTGCAGATATGTTTGCTGCTATGGGTAAGAATGGTCAGCTTATAAATGTTGTGCCGAGCATGAACATCGTTGTTGTTCGCATGGGCGATGATCCGGATACAGGACTGGTGCCTTTTATCTTTCAAAATGAATTATGGAAAAAACTGAATACAATAATTAAAAAATAATTATGATGCTTGCCAGCGTGCCCCTAATTGGCCGCACTGCTTTTTAATTGAAGAAAGCATGACTACAGATGCCACTGAATCACTTTTCAACTTTACTAGTTTGGGATTTGTTGATACAGACCTGAGGGCCAAACCTGAACTTACTGCCTGGGGCAAACTCACTTCTAGAAATTGATTAAAAAAAGAGATCAATTTTTATTATTCTAACAATTCTACAAAAGTGAAACATATTAATTACTTTCACGTTTGTAGGACTTAATTGCTTTAAATTATGAAAGGTTATTACTTAGGTGAGCTAGAAGAACTTGTGCTTCTTACTGTTGGTGTTTTATTTCCTGAAGCGTACGGGATTTCGGTAATGGATGAAATTGAAACACAAGTAGGTCGAAGCCTTAACATAAGTGCAGTGCATTCGGTACTCAC
>JBBSBG010000459.1:0-2702 GCA_038251495.1 Cytophagales bacterium | reverse complement strand
GAATTTGATATTGCTTTAGCGCGCGGTTTGAGTTATTACACAGGTTGCATCTTTGAAGTAAAAATTAATAACGTTGCCATTGGCAGCGTAAGTGGTGGCGGTCGGTATGATAATCTTACCCAAGCCTTTGGAAGCAAAGAAAAACTTTCGGGTGTTGGAATTTCTTTTGGCGTAGATCGCTTGTATGATGCCATGGAAGAATTAAAACTTTTTCCAGAGGAAGCTCAAGTGTCTTCAACTGTGTTAATCTGCCACTTCGATGAAGAAAGTAAACGCTACGGACTTGGCATTTTGCAAACCTTGCGGGATAACGGAATCGCTTCCGAAATCTATCCCGACTCGGTAAAAATTCAAAAGCAATTGGATTACGCTAACAAGAAAATGATCCCTTACGTGATTGTGATTGGATCGGAAGAAGTGAAGAGCGGACAATTAACAATTAAAAATATGAAGACGGGTGAGCAGGAAAAGAAATTCATTTCTGAAATAATTTCTCTCATGGCCAGCAATTAGTACCAGAAACAAAAACGATTTGCAAACAACGCACTACATATCAAACAATCCCCTTACATTAAGCGAGCTTGATCATGCACTCCATGATCACTCCAAGATTGCGTTATCGGAAGAATCCCGCCAGCAAATTATCCGCTGCCGCGAGTACCTGGATGAAAAACTGGCTACTTCCGTCAATCCGATTTATGGAATCAATACCGGTTTTGGTTCACTCTACAATAAAAACATTCCGAAAGATCAATTAGAAAAACTACAGGAAAATCTGGTGAAGTCGCATGCGTGCGGCACGGGATCTGAAGTGCCCAGAGAAATTGTTTTGCTCATGCTGTATCTTAAAATACAGTCTCTCTCCTATGGTTATTCCGGGGTTCAGCTTTCAACAGTAGAGCGATTGATCGACATGTTTAATGAACGTGTGCTGCCAAGAGTTTATGAAATGGGTTCGTTAGGTGCATCGGGTGATCTCGCGCCACTCGCGCATTTATCATTACCACTCATTGGTTTAGGAGAAGTTCATTACTTGGGGAAAATTTATTCGAGTGATGAAGTTTTGAAAATATTAAAGTGGGAACGAATTCATTTTAAAGCCAAAGAAGGATTGGCGTTGCTTAACGGAACACAGTTTATGAGTGCCTATGGGGTTTGGAGTTTGCTTCACTCCCATCGCCTAATGACGTTAGCTAATAAAATCGGTGCGCTTTCGCTGGATGCTTTTGATGGTCGTATTGAACCCTTTGATGAATTAGTGCATCAAATTCGTCCGCACAAGGGGCAAATGAAAACTGCTAAAGAAATTAAAGACCTTTTACAAGGCAGCACCATCATCGCGCAAGCAAAAAAACATGTGCAAGATCCGTATTCGTTTCGGTGCATGCCACAAGTACATGGCGCCAGTGATGACACCATAAATTTTGTAACGCAAACTTTTCTTACGGAAGTAAACTCCGTGAGTGATAATCCAAACATTTTTGTGGAAGCTGATAAAATAATCTCAGCCGGAAACTTTCACGGTCAGCCCTTGGCCGTTGCTTTTGATTTTCTTGCTATTGCACTGGCCGAATTAGGAAGCATTTCCGAACGCAGAACTTATCAGTTGATTTCTGGCTCCCGCGATTTACCGAATTACCTTGTGGCCGATCCGGGCATTAACTCAGGCTTGATGATTCCGCAATACACTGCCGCCTCGTTAGTGAGCCAGAATAAACAACTGTGCACACCCGCTTCAGTGGATTCAATTGTTTCGTCTAACGGGCAGGAAGACCATGTAAGCATGGGTGCCAATGCGGCAACAAAAGCCTATCGGATTGTTAATAATCTTTACTCAATTTTAGCCATTGAATTAATTACAGCAGCTCAGGCATTGCATTTCAGGCGACCTTTAAAGACCTCCCCTCAGTTGGAGACATTTGTCAATACTTTCCGGGAGGTTGTGCCGTTTATAGAAACAGATCGCGAATTGCATGTTGACATTGTGAATACCGAGAATTTTTTAAAAACGTGTACACTCTGATCGAAAACAAAATTTTTGAATTGAACCTGTGAAGCAAAAACTACTTACCCTATTGATTGTGTTGGCAACTGTAACAACCAGCTATGCACAATATAGTAGTCGCCTGGGCCGCTTTCAGGTTGATGAAATAAAAGGGTGTGCACCTTTAACCGTTGCTATTCTTAGCACAAATCTGATTACAACAGGCGAGTGTACCGCGGGGAAGCCGTGTTTGATGAGTGCTGGAGATGGAACCGCACAGCAGCAAAATCAATTTACCATTACGTATCCGCAAGCAGGCACTTTTACACTTTCAGTCTTGTATCAAAGCATTGGAGCCGATGACATCACGATTACTGTTGATCAAAACATTCAACCCGAGTTTGAAGTATACACGTGCTCAGGATTACGAACGTCTATCAAGATTACCGACAAGAATTACGATCAATACACCATCGATTTTCAAAATGATGGCGTACCTGAAACCATTATCCCTAATAGCAACAATCAAACAGCCTCCCATAATTACGGAGTAGCAAGCAATTTTAATATCAGTGTAAAAGGAAAAGATATCAATGCTGCCAACAACTGCAGCGCAAAGGTGTTGCCTTTTACTTCACTCCTTACTTTGCCGGTTCCACAAATTAATACGTTAACCGCAGTAGATGCAAGCAGTATAAAATTAGATTTTACACCCCAG
>JBBSBG010000458.1:0-2717 GCA_038251495.1 Cytophagales bacterium | reverse complement strand
TATTTCTATTCCCATGCTTTTTCTTCAAGGTACGCGCGATGCGTTGGCTGAGTTCAGTTTGATAACGGAAGTCACTGATTCATTACCAACCGCCACACTAATAAAATTCGAAGGGGCCGATCATAGTTTTAAAGCTGGAAAACAACTAATACCGCTGCTGGCTCATGAAATAAATGCGTGGATTGAAACGAACTTGAACTAATAATTCTATCGTTCGTATCGACCTGTTTTTTCAGTGAACTTGATTCGGTAAACAATCGGGTTCGGTCCTTGCGTGGATGTGCGGCTTGATGAGATAGGCCCCATGCGGGCAGCATAATCACGTTCGTTTGGCATGAGCGGACCTAGCTTTTTGATTATTGTTTTTAGAGCCTGATCTGCTTCTTCTCCTGTTAACTCTTCAAACCGTCCCCAACCAATCACACTTTGCCAGGTTGAAATATTTGTTACCTCATCCACTTCAAAACAACAATTTGGATTTTCTCGCAGCAGTTTAATTTTCAATCCTTCATCAGTATGACCAATCACTGAATTATTTTCATAGACATAAGTAACGGGAACCACGTAAACCCGATTGTCCCCTGCACATCCTATCCGTCCTATAACATTCGATTTTAGAACTTGCTCAACTTCATCCGAACTTAATTCACCTAGCATACAGAATAATTAATCAATATCCCCACCCTTTCATAATATCGAAATTCTCCTTCATACACTCAAGCGGTGTTTTGCCTTGATATGATTCTTGTTCTATAATAAAATGAATTGTCCCTCCCGACTTACGGCCAAGGTCAATCACTTCTTTGGTATTCACAACACCCTCACCTAAAATGGTACTTTCATATTTTTCATGACCCCCGTCACTAAGGATTTCATCTTTCACATGCATGGATTCAAACCGACCTGGATATTTCTGCACAATGTCAATCGCCTTTGCACCGCCATTATAAAGATTACCAATATCCAATTGCTGTACCACTAAATCAGGGTCGGTATGTTGAAGCATAATGTCGTAGACCGTCAAGTCATTCAATTTTTGGCTAAACTCAAAATCATGATTGTGGTAGCCAAACTTCATTCCTGATTTTTTACAAAGCTCTCCGTTTTTATTAAAAATTTCCATCTGCCTAAGTAAATCATCATAGGTTTGGCGAAGGGTTTCATCCAACCAAGGGCTGATTACAAATTGTTGTTCCATAATACCGGCATCTTCAACAGTATACTTCCACACATCTGTAAAATCTTTTGTCGTTTCATCCCAATGTTGTTTACCAAATACCGTGTGGCCGCTAGGCATTTTCATACCCAAATCATTCAGTATTTTTTTAAACTCAGTGGCACTCCAACCATAAAATTTTCTGTCTACATAATTCGCATGTTCCACATTCTTATAGCCAATCTTAGCCAGTTCTTTCAACGTGGTTAACGGATCAGCTTTCATTTCATCGCGCACGCAATAAAGTTGAAGCCCCATCAATTCCTTTTTAATGGGCGATGAAGTTGAGCATGAAGACAGTAACACTCCTCCGGCTACAGCCAGGGCACTTGTTTTTATAAATTCTCTGCGGGTAGTATGCATAGTAGGTTAGTTTAGAAGCAGTGAATATCATGAAAAAAGATAAATTCTAATAGGCTTTTTCTATGGATGGTTTAAAGGAAGAGTACTTTTCGCTAAAGTAGGGATTTGTAGGCCGCTTCGTAATGGCTAATTAAGTTACTCCAGTCAAACGCTGAAGAATAGTTTTCTACATTGTTTCGTTGCATAATCCGGCTTCTTCGATCCTGCTTAACAAACTTATATAAGAAAGAGGCTAATTGTTTCGCACTCCAATCGAACGTGCGCTTACCACGCTCCACTACAAACATGCCCCCCTTCTCATGATCGGGCATGTTGCTTAACAAATAATCTCCAAAGCCACTGAGGTCGCTGGTTACAGCAGGCACACCACTGGCCATGCACTCAAGCGGTGTGTAACCCCATGGTTCATAATAACTAGGGAAAATTCCCAAGTGGCAACCTCGCACAAACTGACTGTAGTCCATCCCAAAAAGTGGATTGGTTGAACTAATGAAATCAGGGTGATAAACAACTTTTACTTTGTCCTCTTTGCGGTTGAGAATATTCCTTCGAACTAAAAACTGCAGAATGTCATCCGTATCCTCATTCACCAACTTATGCGTAACCGGTAGTGGCATTTTTGTGCTCTTCCAGGATTGAATCGTTCTACGGTATCTTAACTTCCAATATTCGTCCACGAACTCATTCAACTCGGGCAATCGATTATCCTGTCGCATCGTGCTTTCAAAAAACAAACGCTTACCAACCTGGTTTTGAATAGCCTCACATGTTTGTCTGATTTCTTCCATTACCGCACGTGATTGCAGCACTTCAGGCTTTATACTATAGAACTCACGCTTCGTTACAAAAAACATCACCACAGTAATCTCCGATTTCTCTTCTTTCAGTTTTTGATTGAGATGAACAAGCGCCTCAAGGGTAAGATCAAACCCTTTGTTTTTATACTCGTAACGTCCAGACGTAAAAAAATAAAGCGTGTTATTCAGATCGAATGAATAGGAGGAAAAGAAATGACCCATAACAAACTGATGAATCTGATCTTTGTAGGTTGAATGCAGATTTTGAAATTCATGCAGCGCTTCAAATCGCTCAATATTTAATCCGTTGGGCAGAATAAAATCGGGCGTGCGTCTCAATA
>JBBSBG010000457.1:0-2740 GCA_038251495.1 Cytophagales bacterium | reverse complement strand
CAATTATTGCCGATTCGGGTATCAGCATACACTTTAACATTTGCATGAAGAATAGTATCGTTGCCGATGATCGTGTTGTCGCCAATATAAACCTGTGGATAGATTTTTACATTGTCGCCAATCTTTACATTGTGGCCAATGTATGAAAATGCGCCCCGATAGATATTTTTCCCCACAGTAGATTTGTCTCCAAAAAACGAGGGTTCTTCAATGCCTATTTTTTGAAACGAGATAAGTTTGTGGTACTCTTCCAGCAATTGCGTAAAGCTGTTGTACGGATCGTCAACTAAAATTAGTGTGGCTGTAATGTTCTTCTTTGCTTGAAAATCTTTTTTTACAATAACAGCACTTGCCTGGGTTGTGTAAATGAATTGCTCGTATTTTGGATTTGATAAAAATGCAAGTTGACCTTTTTTAGCATCCTGAATTTTGGCCAGCATGTTTATTTTTTCTCCGCCTTCACCTTTCACCTCACCGCCTAACATGGCAGCTATTTGAGTGATGCTAAAATCCATAGAGTGTTTTGCTAATTTGAATCGGGAAAAATTGAAATCGTACCATTACAAAGATACATTTTTGGGCCAGCATAAATAGTTTTTCTCAACGATTTTACTGATCGCCTTTATGCTCGGTAAGTCGGACGCATGGGCAATATCCAGCACTTCTCCTTTTTTAGTAAGAATGTTAATTGACTTCCCTCCCGAAACGTAGGCCTCGTTGCTAACAGTACCGAGTGAATAGAGGTAGTTTGTGTCCTTTCTCAGGATGCCATATACCTGGTGAATTTCTTGCCTTACTTTTTCGACTGAGTTTTTTTTAATAGGCTCTGTTGATAAAATAATCTGAAAAAGTTCACGCTGCAAAAGCCGATTACACAAACCGGATAGAATTGCATCGGGATGGTTACGCCAACATTTTATTGAACCCCAAATGTCGTTGTCGTCCATTTGCCCAAATAGATCCAGCAGGTCACGGCTTTCATTGAAATCAGAAATCTTGTAACTATTCAGTAAAAAATTATGAAGTGCATCGGTGGCTTGTAATTTTTCTCCCGCCTGCAGCAGGTATTGTGCTCTGCGAATAATGTTTACCATCATCCGCTCAGCACTCAAGGCCGTCTTGTGCAAGTAAACCTGCCAATACATAAGCCTGCGTGAATGTAAAAAACTCTCTATGCTGTAAATCCCTTTCTCCTCAACCACAATTTGATCCTCATGAACATTCAACATGGCGATTATTCGATCTACTCCAATGGTACCTTCCAACACCCCGGTAAAAAAACTGTCGCGCTTCAAATAGTCCAGACGGTCAATATCTAACTGACTGCTGATTAACTGGTGGAAAAATTTTCGAGAATAACTATTTCGAAAAAATTTAATAGCAAGGCTCAATGCTCCATTGAATTGCTTATTGAGTTCTTTCATGAAAAGATAAGAAATGCTTTCATGTTTGATATCAAGCAGCAAAGTTTCTTCAAGTGCATGCGATAGTGGTCCGTGACCAATATCATGAAGTAAAATGGCGATTAGCGCGGCTTCTTCTTCTTGCTCGCTGATTTCAACACCTTTCAGTTGCAGATTTTTCAAAACCCGCCCCATCAAATGCATGGCACCTAATGCATGATGAAATCGGGTATGCAATGCGCCAGGATAAACCAGGTCGCTTAACCCTAATTGTTTGATGTATCGAAGCCGTTGAAAATAGGGATGTTGAATCAGGTCATAGATCAAATCACTCTGTATAGAGATGAATCCATAAACCGGGTCGTTAATGATTTTCTTTTTATTCAAACGATCAATTGAGATTGGACGTATAAACTGTAACTTAGAAAGAATTTTACTCTTTAATTATGCAAAGATATACCATTTTGTGGGCGGATGATGAGATTGATTTACTGAAACCACATATTTTATTCCTTCAACAGCGTGGCTACGATATTACACCCGTTAATAATGGTTCAGATGCTGTTGAGCTAAGTGCCCAAAAACATTTTGATATTGTTTTTTTAGATGAACACATGCCTGGCATGAGCGGCCTTGAGGCACTTAGTCAAATAAAAAATAATAAGCCCAATCTTCCCATTATCATGATTACCAAAAATGAGGAGGAACAGATTATGGAGGATGCCATTGGTGCAAAGATTGATGATTACCTTATTAAGCCAATAAATCCTAGCCAGATTCTTTTGGCAATTAAGAAAATACTAGATAATAAGAGATTGGTTATAGAAAAGACAAACCATAATTATCAGCAGGAATTCAGAAAAATAAGCATGGCTTTTTTGGATGATATGAACCATGAACAATGGGCGGATATTTATAAGAAGTTAGTTTTTTGGGAATTGCAGATGGAGCAAGCAGACAATCGTGATATGGGCGAGGTGCTCGAAATGCAGAAAGTGGAAGCGAATTTGAATTTCTGTCGGTTCATTAAGCGCAACTATGAAAGTTGGCTAAACAATACGGGTGCGGATAAACCTTTGCTTTCGCACCAGCTTATGAAGAAAAAAGTTTTTCCGGAGCTAAAAACAGGCGAACCAACATTTTTTATTCTAGTTGATAATTTGAGATTCGACCAATGGAAAACAATCGAACCAGTACTTGCCGAATATTTTAACATTGATAGCGAGGAGACGTATTACTCTATTTTACCGACAACCACCGCATATTCACGCAATGCAATTTTTTCGGGTATGATGCCTTCCGAAATGGCAAAGACTCACCCTGATTTGTGGGTTGGT
>JBBSBG010000456.1:0-2746 GCA_038251495.1 Cytophagales bacterium | reverse complement strand
GATTTATCAAAAACCACTCCCTTTCCACAGAAGAAATGTATGGATTGGAGCTTGCCAATGTTGAAGTAGAGCGAGTTCCTATTATGGTAGGGCCACCTGCCAAGGTTCGCATTAAGCGTGAAAAGGAAGATGCCGAGCGAGAAAAGGAGTTGCGCTATCACGAACATTCAAATTGATCGATATCGGACTACTTCGTTCGGATTTGAAATCACCTTACACTCCAAAACCCGCTTTCAATTTGATTGAAGGCTATTTAAGTTTTGGCATTGATTTGGAAATAGAAGGTCAAAAATCTCTGAACCCAAAATCCAATGCTACGCAACTATATAAAAATTGCCACGCGTAATCTTCTCAAGCACAAGGCATTTTCCATAATTAACATTTCGGGGCTTGCGGTTGGCATAACATGCTGTGTGTTGCTGGCCTTGTACGTGAATGACGAACTGAGTTACGAAAAACATTTTAGCGGTTTCGACAGAACGTATCGCATCACTTCTTTTTTCAATAGCAACGATGGTGAACATTTTAACCCGCGCACTTCACCTCCTATTGCGATGCGCGTGCTCGCAGAATTTCCGGAAGTGGAAAACGCCACGCGCGTAGTGAGCCCACCAGAAGTAGAGCAACACCTCATACAGTATAATGACAAATCGTTTTACGAGAAAAAAGGATATTTAGTAGATTCTACTTTTTTTCAGGTCTTTAATTTTGCTTTTCAGGAGGGCAATGCAGAGACTGCCTTAGACGCCCCATCTTCAGTGGTTCTCACATCTCCCTTAGCTGAAAAACTTTTCGGGAATCAATCAGCCATTGATGAATTGATTGTGATTACCAGCGGTGGTAGCATGGATACTTTTCGTGTGGATGGTGTGCTGAAACCTCTTGAAAAAAAATCGCATTTAGATGCTGATTTCTATATGAGTATGAACAGCCGTGGCTGGGGAGAATGGATCAATAACATTACCACTTGGGCCGGGCAAAATTTTATTTATTCCTATGTTCGATTGCGCCCCGGCACTTCCCTTGAGCAAACAGAAGTTAAACTGGCCGAACTCTTAGAAAAAAACGGTGGCAAAGAATTGAAGGAAACAGGCATGAACAAAACACTGCACCTCCAAGCCCTTACCGACATCAATTTATTTTCTTCGCAATACTTAAGCGATCTTAGTCCAAAAGGAAACATTACCTATCTGTACATCTTGTCATCGATAGGCATTTTTATTTTGCTGATTGCGTGCATTAATTTTATGAACCTCACTACAGCAAAGTCAGGTCAACGTGCGTGTGAAGTAGGTGTGCGCAAAACGATGGGCGCCACACGCAGTAGTTTGGCGCGTCAGTTTTTGGGTGAGTCCATTGTATTGGTAATTGTCGCTACACTATTGTCAATTGCTTTCATTCAGGTTTCCCTTCCATTTTTTAATCATATTACACAAAAGCAACTGAGTCTTTCCGGTATCAACATTTTCTTTTTGGCTAGTGCTTTATCCCTCGTTGCTGTGGTTACCGGTTTACTTGCCGGAAGTTACCCAGCCTTCTATCTATCTTCTTTTCAGCCTGCTGTAGTGTTGAAGAATAAACACCTTGGAGGAGGAGGACATAATGGGTTACGAAAAGCCATGGTGGTTTTTCAATTTGTAATTTCCATTACTCTTATCTCTTCCCTTGCTGTAATCTATTCGCAAATGGATTTCATTCGGTCGCAGTCACTAGGCTTCGAGCCTGACTATAATGTAACCATTCCTTTGCGCACACTTGAAGCAAAGAAGGCATACGCACAAACAAAAAACCATTTACAAGCACTTAGCGGTGTGGTTAATGTATCTGCCTCTACAAGCTTACCGGCTACATTTACCCTCCGCGATTTTTCATTGTATAAACCTGGCACTTCCATGCAGGAAGCCATCCATCACTTTGTGGTTTACACCGATGAAGAATATTTCAAAACATTGGGCATAACGTTTAAAGCAGGCCGCGATTTTACCTATGAAACAGACTCCTCACGTTTTGAGCATTTGCAAAAACGAGTAATCGTAAACGAAGAAAGTTTAAAACAATTGGGGATACCTTTAGATGAAGCAGTAGGCTCCTTTATTCTTACTGATATTAACGGAAACACCTTGCACCATGAAATTATTGGCGTAGTCTCCGACTTTCATCAGTTCTCTTTTCACGAAGCCATCAGTCCGATGATTTTTGCCATACCCGCAGATAAGGAAGATTACATTGCCATGACGGTATCGGTCGCTGCCGGAAACTATGCTTCATTTATCAATCAGGTTGAAAAAATATGGAAGGAACTTAATCCCAACACACCATTTGAAAGTGTGCTGCTGAGCCAGTATGTGAAACAACAATATGGATCAGACGAGCGTATGGCACAGATAATTACCATATTTACTTCCATTGCCATTATCATATCGTGTTTGGGATTGTATGGTTTGTCCATTTACGTAGCCGAACGCAGAACCAAAGAAATTGGTATTAGAAAAGTTATGGGCGCATCGGTGGCAGGCATTGTAAGCATGCTTACTACAGATTTTATAAAACTGGTTGCCCTTGCTTTTGTTATTGCTGCGCCAGTAAGTTATTACATGATGCGCGAGTGGCTCGATACGTTTACTTATCGGATTGAACTAAATGCCTGGATATTTCTGGTGGCCGGATTCATTTCGTTTATAGTTGCTTGGCTTACGGTTGGGTTTGAGTCTATTAAAGCCGCTATAAGCAACCCGGTAGATAGTTT
>JBBSBG010000455.1:0-2783 GCA_038251495.1 Cytophagales bacterium | reverse complement strand
TTTTTAGGATTTGATGATTCGTATAATCATGCCATCATGATCCGCACATTTTTAAGCGCAAATAATAAACTTACTTATCAAGCTGGGGCAGGTGTAGTATCAAAGTCTAGTTCAGAAAGTGAGTTGCAGGAAGTGAATAATAAATTAGAAGCCTTGCGCAAAGCAGTTGTTTTAGCAGAACGAATTTAAGTATGAAGATATTAGTATTAGATAATTACGATTCATTTACCTACAACCTGGTTCACATCATTCGCGAGAGTGGTTATGCGTTGGATATTTATCGGAATGATAAAATTAGTCTGGAGGATGTGAAGCAGTATGATAAGATTTTGCTTTCACCGGGCCCGGGTATTCCGCATGAGGCTGGGATTATGAAGCAAGTAGTTTCAGCGTATGGCGCTTCAAAAAGTATTCTTGGAATTTGTTTGGGGCATCAAGGCATTGCTGAAGTGTATGGTGGTAAACTTTTTAACATCCCTACCGTGTTGCATGGTGTTACTTCAACCGTGGAGGTAAAAGATTCAAGTGATTATCTTTTTAAAGATGTTCCTTCTGAATTTACGGCAACACATTATCATTCATGGGCAGTGCTACCAGAGGGTTTTCCAGCAGAGCTGAAAATTACCGCAGTCAATCCCGATGGATTGATTATGGGATTATCGCATACTCGTAATGATGTAAAGGGCTTACAGTTTCATCCTGAATCAATCATGACTTTATCGGGGCCAGCCATTATAAAAAACTGGTTGAAAAACTAGACTTGCGTTTTATGAAAAAGATTTTATCAGAATTAATTGATCATCGGTCGCTCACAAAGGAAACAGCGCATGAAGTGCTGGTTAATCTGGCTACTGGTAAATTTAATTTAAGTCAGACTGCCGCCTTCATGACAGTATACATGATGCGAAGCATAACGGTTGAAGAGTTGCAGGGTTTTAGAGATGCCATGCTGGAGTTATGTTTACCGGCACATTTTGAACAACCTGTTATGGACGTTTGTGGAACGGGTGGTGATGGTAAGAACACGATCAACCTATCTACGCTCTCAACATTTGTTGTAGCTGCGGCAGGGCAGCCTGTGGCAAAGCATGGTAACTATGGAGTTTCATCCGCTTGTGGATCTTCGAATTTGCTGGAATACTTCGGATATAAATTCACAAATAATATTGATGAATTGAAGAGAAGTTTAGATCGCTCCAATATCTGCTTCATGCATGCACCGTTGTTTCACCCAGCCATGAAAAATGTAGCCCCGATTCGAAAGGAGTTGGGCGTTAAAACCTTCTTCAATATGCTGGGGCCCATGGTTAATCCGGCATTTCCAAAGCGTCAGTTGGTTGGTGTATTTAGTCTTGAGCTGGCCCGTCAATACGGCTATTTGTATCAGAATAGTGATAAAGATTTTCTAATTCTACATTCATTGGATGGATATGATGAGGTATCACTTACGAGTCCATTTAAATTCTTTTTCAATGAAGGTGAACGAATAGCCGATCCGGCAGATTTAAATCTGCCAGCTATAAAATATGAAGACATTAAAGGCGGATCGACTGTTGAAGAATCTGCCAAACTATTTATGAATGTGTTGGAAGGCAAAGGGACTGAGCCGCAAAACAATGCGGTGATAGCGAATGCAGCCATGGCTCTTTATTGTGTGGATCGTAAAGCGGGATTGATTGGCGCTGTCGATAAGGCAGCGGAATCACTGAAGTCGGGCAAGGCTCTAGAATCATTTAAAAAATTAATGGAAGGATAGTATGAATATTCTGGATGAAATCATAAAAGATAAATACAAGGAAGTAGAAGAACGGAAGTCTTTGTATCCGGTCAAACTGCTTGAGCAAAGTATTTATTTTCAATCGCCTGTTGTATCGCTAAAGAAGTATGTTCAGCGTGAAGATAAATCCGGCATCATTGCTGAGATAAAAAGGAAGTCGCCTTCCAAGGGAATAATCAATGCGCACGTTTCCGTTGAACGCACGTCTATTGGTTACATGCAAGCAGGTGCTTCGGCATTGTCGGTGCTTACTGATTCAAAATATTTTGGTGGGAGTAAAGAGGACTTGATGATTGCAAGAAAGTTTAACTTTTGTCCGATCCTAAGAAAAGATTTTGTGGTTGATGAATATCAGATCATCGAAGCGAAGTCGATGGGAGCCGATGCAATACTATTGATTGCTGCTGCCTTGGAACCAACCAAGTTGGCAAGTCTGGCCGCAATGGCGCGTTCCCTAAACCTTGAAATCTTGATGGAGATTCATAATGAAGTGGAACTTAAAGATAATTTGAATGCCGATGTTGATTTGATAGGCGTGAACAATCGGGATTTGAAAACGTTTAAAACTGAGCTAGAGATTTCTAAACAGTTGGCTTCAAAAATCCCCGATCATTTTGTTAAAGTATCGGAAAGTGGAATAGAAAATCCTGAGACAATAATAGAGTTAAGAAAGTATGGGTATCAAGGTTTTTTAATGGGTCAGAATTTTATGCAAACAAGCAGACCTGAGAAAGCCTGTTATCAATTTGTTCAAGAATTAAAAAGACTTGCGGGCATCTCTAAAAACTCCGCTTACCCTTCTCTCCCGATAGCTATCGGGATGGAGAAGGGGCAGGGGTTGAGGTAATAGAAGCAAAGGTTTTTAGAGATGCCTTTGAGAAATAGAAACAATGAAAAGCAGGACTATTAAAATCAAAGTTTGTGGAATGCGAGATGCTAACAACATCATGCAAGTTGCTGACGTGCATCCTGATTTTATGGGCTTTATTTTTTATCCGCCTTCGCC
>JBBSBG010000454.1:0-2792 GCA_038251495.1 Cytophagales bacterium | reverse complement strand
GCAGCGCTCAAGATTTCGCTTGTTAACTCTAAACAATCGGTGCCAATAATACACACATGAGCATAGCCATCTCGAAAGGCATTCTCAAAAGCATTGTACATCCTGATGCCAAGATCATTGCCTACTTGCAGCTTCTTGTGAAAGGAATTTTCTTGCCAATTATCTTCGGTATCAACATGATGAGAATAGTAAACAACACGGTCGAAATCACTTGCCAGAGTTACCTCGCGCGTATGCGTTGCGAGTTTTAAATAAATAGCAAGTGCTTTTTCATCGCCAACCGCAGCGGCTAGCCGGGTCTTCACCTTTCCAAGCTCGGGGTTGCGATAAAAAATTATGAGTAATTTTTCTTTCATCGATTAATAAGAAGAAACCGATTCCTCAATTCAAATATAAGACAGCCGATAACAAACAAATACTCACAAGCTGTAATCCATAAGACTTCATTAAATCCGGTTTGAGAGTACCCAACATACGACAGAAAAATTAATCCTGTCCATAAAACAACAAACCGATAGGAGGTAAAAACTGATAAGGCCAATAACGTTGTGATATACCAGGGATGGACAATGGTTGCAAATAGAAAATAAATACACAGCACCCACATCCAATCTGAAAGTAATTTTGGATAGGCTTTAATATCCACATCTGCACTCCACTTCAATCCATTTCCAAAAGAGAAAGCTAAAATCAAGATTCCGGCTATCAAACCCAGTTTCCACCCAACGGTTTGAATGATGTTATACCCATATTGCCAAAATCCAAACTCACGAACCAGGTAATAAACGCTAGCATTAAATTCAAACTTATTGAAGTACAAACCAAGACTTTCGCTCATGCCGTTTATCACCTGACTATTGTACATAGGAATAAAAAAAACAAATAAAATAAGGATCAGCAAAAATCCATATCGAAGTACGTTCTTCACTCCCAGCATACTCGCCAACGCAGGCAAGAAAATTAATGGCAACAGTTTTGAACCTATCGCCAGTGCCATCGCTCCAGCCGATATGACCCAACGATTTTTCACTAAAAAATAAACTACCAACAAAACAAAAAAGATTATGAGCGCTTCGAAGTGTAGATTCCCTACCAATTCAATAATCACAAGCGGGTTCAACGCATAAATTAAAATGCGTTTGGCTGGCAGGGCAAATCGTTTCAACAAGTTCTGCATTATCAGAACGCTTCCCACTTCAGCGGCAATCAATAGTGCACGCATAAAAATTACACTTCCAAGTATTGAATGCGGAGATACTTTTACAGACAGCCAGTAAACAAATTGAGATACCGGTGGGTAAATAGCAAAATACTGTGGGCTATTAAGTTTAGAAAAAAGTTGTTGATCGATGCCTCCAATACCCTGCTGTACATAGGTGGATGGTAATTCTAAAAAAGGATGATAACCTGCACTCCATAAACGACCGTCCCAAATGAATCGATAAAAGTCATCTGACAAAGATGGAAGTGCAAATAGAAAAATTAAGCGAAACAAAAAAGCGGCACCAATCCAAAATTCGATAGAACTATCCTGCTGCCTAATTATCAACCCATACATTAAAAACAAAGCACCAAAGACCAACAGCAGTAAAACACTTTCGTGTCGTTGAACGCCATAGGCAATGCCTGCGTAACCTATAATGGAAAAAAGAGTAAGAAGATAGTATAGTGGCTTTTGCTTAGCCATGCACTGCGGCCTTCACGGAAAAATAAAACACACTTCCAAAACCTAATGCCAACATGACATGAAAGATAATCAGCCCACCATCACGAAGCCAAATACCAACTACAATTCCGAAAATAAAATAAAGACAAAGCAATCCTTCTAATAATACATTAAATGTCATCTTAGAAAGCACATAGGTGTTACCTTTCCAAACATCCATCTTTTTACTAACATTAAATTTTGGTGTTCTTATAAAGGGAGTCTCTCTGCCTATCAGACCTTCAAACACGGCAAGACCGTTGTGCAATGATAATCCCATAGACACAATCAAGAACCTTGGATATAATGAAAGGAAAGTTTTAACGGATGAAGTTGGGTAAAAACGTTTGGTGGCTATCCAATAAAAAAATGTGATGGAGAAAAACCCCACTAGAAAAATGGTTCCCAAATAAAATAGCCATCGGATTTCCGGGTGATTGTGTTTGACAAACAACATCGGAATACTAAGCATCGATGCAATTAAAAGAAACACAAAAACTGAGCTATTGAATAAATGAAAGAATGCATGAATCTTATTCTTTAAAGGCAACTTACTTAAAAACACGTTGCCAAAATTCTTACGAGCTGTTTCTGCTGCGCCTTTGTTCCATCGGTACTGCTGCGATTTAATTGCCGACATGATCACGGGTAATTCACCAGGCGTTTCAATTTCTTCAAGGTAGTGAAACTCCCAACCCCTCAATTGAGCACGATAACTAAGATCAAGATCTTCTGTAAGCGTATCCGCACTCCAGCCACCTGAATTCTGGATACACATTTTACGCCATACACCACACGTACCGTTGAAGTTTATAAAACTACCTGAAGCCTTGCGCGCACTTTGCTCGATGGAGAAATGCGCATCTAACCCGAAAGCTTGAAGTCTTGTAAGCAATGAATAATCTTTGTTGATATGGCTCCACCGCGTTTGAACGACACCAATTTTGGGATTATTAAAATACGCAAGTGTATTTATTAGAAAGTCGGGATTGGGAATAAAATCCGCATCAAAGATTGCAATAAACTCACCTTTCGCTTTCGCTAACCCGAACGCAAGGGCTCCGGCTTTAAATCCTGATCGATCTGT
>JBBSBG010000453.1:0-2794 GCA_038251495.1 Cytophagales bacterium | reverse complement strand
GCAGCAGAGGCAACTCCTGAAAACTATTCCTTTGTTTTAGATTGGATCAAAGATTCACAGAATGCACTGATCTCGCTTCCTCAAAAAACTGCTACCGCTTTTTTTAGTCCAGGTGAGGAATGCCGTCAGATAATTATTCAACAAATTAAGCAGGCGATCAGGCAGGTTAGCATTTGTGTGTTTACCATTAGTGATGATCGCATTTCTGATTCTATCATCACCGCGTATCAGCGTGGCGTTGATATCAAGATTATTACCGACAATGATAAATCGTGGGACGAAGGTTCGGACATCAAGCAATTGGCGCATTTGGGTATTGCCGTAAAGATGGATGCTACACCCAACCACATGCATCATAAATTTATGATAGCAGATAATAGGTCGCTACTGACAGGCAGCTATAACTGGACGATGAGTGCTGCACGAGTCAATCATGAAAATGTTCTGCTTACGGAAGAAGCGGGTGTGGTGCGATCCTACTTGAAGGAGTTTGATTCATTGTGGAAACAAATGGTGAATTGTAAATGAAAATTTTAAGCGTAAGTACCAAGTTAGCCATGGCAATTGTATCAATTGCCATTCTCGTTATTTCATGTTCAAAAATGCAAAAAAGTGAACGTGATTTAAGTAGCAGGGATACTCTTGCACACGATCGAATTATTGGCGGACTTCTTGTAAAAGGAAAAGTAATTGACAACCAAACCCGGTGTTCACATTATCATACTGATTTGGATATCATCGCTATTAAATTCAAATGCTGTGATACGTATTATCCTTGTTATTCATGTCATGCTGAGGCAGCAGACCATGAACATGTTACTTGGGATTCTTTAGAGTGGAATCAAAAAGCAATTTTATGCGGGGCTTGTGGCCTTGAATTGACCGTGCAAGAATATATGGATAGCAACAATACTTGTCCGCGTTGCCAATCGTCCTTCAATCCCAACTGCAAAAAGCACTACGATTTATATTTTACGATGAAATAAGACTTCAGGGAACCTAAATAGTAAATTAGATGTCCTATAAATAATCTAAATTCGCGGTATGAAGAGTGACGATGAAATTATTGAATCACTAATCGCAGGTGGTATTATTGGTGCTGCATTGGGTGTTCTCCTATCAAAGAACAAGGAGGAAGGCATGACATTAGGCGCCTTGGCTGGTGCTGCTATACTTGCGACCTTCAAAGCTAATGAGCAAGCAAAAAAAACAAACGTGTCTTTATATTTTGAAGAGGACGGGAAGTTATATGAGCAGCGATCGGGTGGCCTAAAAAAGTTCATAAAGACAATCGAAAAACCAAAAGTAAAACTCCCCGATACTTTTATTCTTAAATAGTATGTCGGTTAAGAGAATGCGCGTATTTGCCGGACCTAATGGCTCAGGAAAAACAACTATAATTAAAAATTTAGAAACAAAAATCAAATTTGGTGTTTATGTGAATGCCGATGATATTGAACATACATTACGTAATACGAACAAAATACTTTTTGATGATTATCAGCTTGATATTTTGGAAGAAGAATTGCAGAGATTTTTTAGAGAAAGTACGTTTGCTCCGTATAAGCGCAACCAACCAGATTTATGGACTAAACTGCTTGTTAAAGATAACGTTCTTCAGATTAATACAGAAATTGATTCATATTTAGCGGCTGATCTAGCTGAATTTTTAAGACAAAGTCTACTGGAAAATGGGTTGACGTTTACTTATGAAACGGTAATGAGTCACAAAAGCAAGATTCATTTTTTGCGACAAGCCAAAAAGTCGGGATATAAGATCTATTTATATTTTATAGCAACTGAAGATCCACAAATCAATATTAGTCGAGTGAATGTCAGGGTAGCGCAAAGCGGACATTCAGTTCCTTCTGAAACAATTAATGAGCGATATTACAAGAGTTTAAATCAACTTAAGGAAGCCGTGAAGGAAACTGATAGGGCTTATATTTTTGATAACTCAGGTAGGGCCAGTATGCTTATAGCAGAAGTAACAGATGGAAAAACTGTAAAAATTGTTGATCCTGAAATGATACCACTCTGGTTTGTGACTTATTTGGTAGAAAATAATAATTAAGCCTTAGCCGTCCGTTCAATCTCTTTTAAATTCTCCAACTTCTTGTTTCTCAAAAATCCGTTGATATCTTCAAAGTGCTCGCGTACGCGTTTGTTTCCAAATTCAAATACTTTAGCGGCTAAGCCATCAAGAAAGTCGCGATCGTGAGAAACAAGGATGAGTGTGCCATCAAAGGCTAGCAAAGCATCTTTCAAAATATCTTTAGTCTTAATGTCCAAGTGGTTGGTTGGCTCATCAAGAATCAGCAGGTTAACGGGCTGCAATAACAATTTCAACATCGCAAGGCGAGTCTTTTCACCACCCGATAATACTTTCACTTTCTTGTCGATGTTATCGCCACTAAACATAAACGCACCCAACATATCTTTAATCTTTGAGCGAATGTCTCCGTGTGCAATTTGGTCTATGGTATCAAACACGGTGAGTTCAACATCTAATCGCGAAGCTTCATTCTGGGCAAAGTATCCAATCATTGAATTATGACCGAGTTGCATCTTGCCTTCAAAATCAATTTCGCCCATGATCGCTTTGATCATGGTTGACTTACCTTCACCATTTTTTCCAACAAAGGCTACCTTTTCGCCTCGGGCAATGGTGAGTGAAGCATTTTGAAATACAACGTGATTATCATACTTCTTGGTTAGCTCTTCAACAATAACCGGATAGTTTCCTGAGCGCGGAGCAGGCGGGAACTTAAGATTTAAAGAAGAAGTATCCATT
>JBBSBG010000452.1:0-2795 GCA_038251495.1 Cytophagales bacterium | reverse complement strand
GTTCCAGTGGATATTATGGAAGAAAAATCGATAGAAAATGCTGTGCAAAGTATCATAGCCACTTGGGGGCGTTTAGATATTGCAGTGGCCAATGCTGGGTTTGGTGTTTTTGGAAGTATAGATAAGTTGACTGCAAAAGATTGGAACAGGCAATTACAAGGTAATGTAACCGGGTTAGCCTTAACGGTAAAATATACCCTGCCGCATTTGAAGCAACACCAGGGTCGCATTGGTTTAGTGGGCAGTGTTGGAGCTTATCTTCCTAATCCTTATGTGGGAGCCTATGGTGCTTCAAAAGCTGCTGTACATTCAATTGGTCTCACATTGCAGGTTGAATTAGAGGGTACCGGTGTGAGTTGTACTACCATACATCCTGGATTTGTTGTGTCGGAGATTGCCAGAATTGATAATGAAGGCGTTTGGCATCCCGAACGTCCAGATCCACGTCCATCAAATTTAATGTGGCCAACGGATAAAGCTGCGAAAGTTATGGTGAAGGCCATAATGAAGCGAAGAAGAAATTATGTTTTTACAACCCACGGGAGAGTTTTTGTTTGGTTGCAGCGGTGGTTTCCTGGCTTGGTGAGAACGATTGTTTCAAAAGGTCCCAAACCAGAATAAAAAAAGATAGGTCGTAATCTTACTGTAACCAATGAAAAAGGAAAGCCGAACGCACAACATTCAGCCCACTAGCCGAAAGCCCATGATGCCGATTGCTATAGGCAAGCCCTGATTGATAAATGCATCTATCATGGCTTTTGGCTGCCTGTCCGGCATGGTCGGGTTGACTGACATCCACGGTGTGAAACGGTTGCTCGTTGGAACATTAGAGCTGCTTTAGTCTTAAGGTCAATTTTCCATTGTTATTTGGTGAATCCGGTTGGACCGTTCCGAGAAGTCATTTGAACGCAATGCTGATGACATTGTGGTGCACTGCAAGAAAGAGAAGCAAGCCTTGTTTATGCTCAGGCAAATACAAGTGCGCATACAACAGTGCAAACTGCAACTGCATCCCGAGAAGACCAAAATTGTCAATGTCAGAGGTATTTCAGAACAGAAATACCCCAAATGGTATTACTTCTTAGGGTTCACCATCCAACCAAGTTCCTACAAGCATCCGAACAAAACAGAGGTCAAAACTATTCCGAGTTTATTTGTAAGTACGAAATCCAAAAACGTTCCAGGTATTTTTAAGTATATTAGTGAATATTTCAGTCTCGTTCTATTCCCCATTCATTGACTATTTTTCTGGGAACACCGTAAATGTCCAACGTAAGGGAATACAGTTTTTTTAAAAATGCAATGTCCTGCCATAATTGTAAATAGGAATTAATTTAAAGCATACCCACATTCTAATGATGAAAAAATCAAAATCAAATTTAACCTTCACTACTGGCGGTCTGATAGCTTTTTTCTTTTTTGCTTTTCTGATTGCCGGGTGCGACAAAGACGCCTGCAGCGGTGATGCTTGTGAAAACGGAGGAATTTGCGTGGATGGCACCTGCGATTGTCCAACAGGATTTACAGGCCAATTTTGTGAAGATTCCATTCTTCCCACAGGGAGACAAGTCCGCACCTGGATCAATCTAGATGGACAAGGTAATCCTATTACCGTAGGTATTAGCATTCCGGAAGAAATGCTCATTAATTTGCCTCCTCTCGGACAACTAACTTCCATAAAATTACCAACCGGAGCATCCACTACTTTATTTGACCATGTATTTTTGGGTTGGGTATCGTCTGGACACGGACCTTTCTGGATAATCCCTCATTTTGATATTCACTTTATGATGGTTTCGGAGACGGAAAGGGAAAGTGTAACTTCAGGAACTGAGGGGGGTTCCCCTTTAGCAGACCCTTACATACCTCAGGATTATGTAACACATGGAAGTAAAGAGCCTCGAATGGGCGTGCATTGGTGGGATAGAACATCACCGGAAATAATTGGGGGCGAATTTACAGCCACCATGATCTACGGTAGTTATCAAGGACAAATAACCTTTATCGAACCAATGATATCACTTGCTTATCTGCGATCGAAACCATCGGTGACTTTTAATATTAAACAACCTGCCAAATATCAAAAAACAGGTTTTTGGCCTACCACATACAGCATTAAATTTGATGTTGTTTTAAAAGAATTCGCTGTCACGATCGAGGGGTTCAACAGACGAACGGCAGGTTAAAACAGGAATTTTCGGTTGCTAAAGAAACCAACAAGTGGGAAGACGGTAAAGATTATCCTGTAATTAAGGTCGAGGTTAGTTCAGCTTCTCATCCTTTCTTCACCGGAAAGAAAATGTTTCTGGACAAAGCAGGCTGCGTTGAAAAATTTCAAAAGAAATACGGAAAAAAATAAAACACTTCTTCTCAGCGTGTTTTACTTGAAAAAGGTCTCTGATAAAGAGGCCTTTTTTATTACCCGATTAGCAAACGGTAATTTGTCAAAGGCTGGTGATCAACCTATTTTAGCAGCATGAACGTAATCCTCATTGATAGCCCTACTATCCGCCAGGATTTATTGCCAATTACTTTCATCGAGCAGTGGCGCATATCCGGGTTGGCGTACTTACTATCTCAGAAAAATGGGGAAAGTATCTTCATCTCAAACCATTAAAACCCAATACTTAGTTTGCTGGTTGAGGGAGAAAACAGGGTCAGCTTTAAAAGTTGGGGAGTAAATTAAAAAGTATAAGTTTGGGGAAAAACAATCGAAACTCCCAACCTCCAATTATTACATCACATCTTTCCAGCCGAGTTGATGGATTACTTTTCAGTGAATGGTTTTTATATGC
>JBBSBG010000451.1:0-2796 GCA_038251495.1 Cytophagales bacterium | reverse complement strand
CCAAAACTAGAGTTCACAAAAATACAGTTGCGCACCACATTATTATTGCCATGCAACACCAGCATCACACCTTCCGGGTTTTTCTGCCCCGGGCCTACCAACATCATTCCAGACTCACAGCCTTCGCACCGGCCTGATTTTTTTGGATCGGGGTCATTGTTGTAAGGTGATTTTAAACCGCCATCGAAAATCAAACCATCAACAACTACTCCATTGAGTGGCTTCTTCATGTCTAATACATTACGGTTAGCACTTTTATCAAATGCATCTACCGGTGGTTGAAGTACTGTTAAAAACTTGAATGGATCGCGCGCTGAAAAATCGGGTGAGTAACCACCATAAATCTGAACCGGAACATTGATTTCCCAATACCCTACACCAAAGGTACCGGTGTACGTGCCTTCGCTTATGTTAATGCGGTCGCCAGCGGCTGCTTTGGCAAGTGCTTTGTCTAAGTTTTTCAATGGCGCACTTTTGTCGCTGCCCTCGTTCGAGTTATTTCCTGAAGGGCTAACGAAAATCGTCTTTCCAGATGCAGTTGCTACTGATTGTGTTGCAGGCGTTTCACTTTTGGTCTCTTGCTTGGGTTGTTCTTTTGCGCCAGGCTTAGAAACTACTTTTTTTAGTCTATCCAATTGCGCAGATGTCGGCACGGACAAACATGTTAACAGCAGAAACAAAAATATGACTGCCAAAGGTGTTTGGGTTACAGTTTTCATAGGGTTTACTTTTTTAGTGAATAAGGCACCGTAAAAGTGACCTTTAACCCAAAGCAAGAGTAGTAGGGAAATACCGTAAATGTGATGTGGGAAAGTACGTAGCAAACAATAAGTCGATATACCAACTACAAGGTGGTAAGCCCTTCCTTTATGGAAAACTTAATAAGGTCAACATCATTAGTAAACCCAAGCTTGTCCATCACATTTTTTTTGTGAACCTCCACAGTGCGTGGACTGATGTTAAGTTGGTCGGCAATTTCTTTGTGGGAGAACCCCCGGGCAAAGACTTTCACGAAGTCAATCTCGCGCTCAGAAAGACGGCTCATCTTATCACTTTTGCCTTGTGTTGCTTTTAGCAGCAATTCGGTAAACTGACCCGCATAAAATGTGTGCCCGGCTTTCAATGCTTCTAAGGCTTCGAGGTAGGTATCTTTACCAGAATCTTTAGAGATCATTCCATCTACACCTAAATCTTTGCATTGCTTTACTGGGGCATTCTCCTTGAGTGCGGTGAGAATAAGAATTTTTATTTTTGGATGCCTCTGCTTTAATTCTTCTGCTATTTCCACTCCACTCCTTCCTGGCAACTGCACATCCAACACGCAAATATCCGGTGCAGCCTCATTCAACTGATTGAAGAAATCATCCGCATTACCAGCCGTACCAACTACTTTAAAACTTAAATTACCGAGCAGCATGGCTTTGATACCATCGCAAACAAGTTTGTGATCATCAACTAGAAATAAGCGTAAAGGATTGTTCATACTACTGCCGATGGAAGTTCAATGGTAAATATACTTCCTTCGCCTAACTTACTTTGCACGTTTATCTTTCCGCCATTTTTTTCGATCAGTTCTTTACATAACAGCAGTCCAATGCCGGCTCCTTTCTCAGATGAGTTTCCAATGTTGCTGGTACTTTCTTCAATCTTAAAAAGCTTTTTCACTTCTTCCTCTTTCATGCCAATACCCTGATCGCGAATTACAATATTAACTGTACCATTTGCATGTTGCGTCAACAATTCTACTCGGCTTCCTGGCGGAGAAAATTTAACAGCATTGCTTAGTAGATTTCGAATAACAATGGTCATCATAGCACGGTCAACCATCACTCGTTTGTCAGGCTCAACCGTATTAACAATTTGAATTTTTTTTGAGGCCGCCATCAATTCAATGTGCGAAGTGCTCTCCGCAACAATGTCATGAATCGATACACTGGATTTCTTGAAAGGAAGTTTCTCAATTTGAACCAACGCCCATTCAAGTAAATTATTCAGCAAGCTTTTTAGATCATTGGCTGATTGTAATGTGCTCTCTAAAAATTCACTCAATTCTTCTTTACTGGCATGTTGTAGGTTTTGATGCAGACTTTCTATTATGGTGCTGAACGCGTTAACAGGATTGCGTAAGTCATGGGAGATAACAGCAAACATGCGGTCTTTAAACCCATTGAGTTTTTGTAGCTCAACGTTCTTTTCATCCAACGCTTTTGCTGTTCGTTGCTTTAGTTGGTAGCGGTTGTACAATATAATAATAAGAATGGTTAGCAAAATAAGAAAAACAATTAACCCATATTTTAATTGTCGCTCGGTTTGTGCTTCCAGATTATTAATCAGATTTATTTGTTCTAATTCCTGTATTTGAGTCTGTCTTAATTCTGCCTGGTATTTTTCTTCTAGTTCGCTGATAGCTTGAGTTTTTTCTGAATTAAAAATACTATCGCGCAGGGCTAAATGCTTTAACGAATAATCGTAGGCTGTTTTATAGTCTTTCAATGCCGCATGCGCCTTGGCCAAGTTACCGTAATACTCTTGCTCCTCATGTCGGGCTTCGATTTCTTTGGCTGCTTGAAGGCCCACTTGCAAATACCGTATCGCCTTTGACGGATTATCTAAAGCCAATTGCAACAACCCGATATTGCCAAGATGCATTGCCTTAGCTGACACGCTGGGATTGGCTGCTTCGAGCCGCTCCCACTCAGTAAAAATCCGAGATGCTTCTTGTAATTGGTTTCGTTGCAAATAGATGTGACCGAGATTACCCATCGCGTTAATCAGCGTGCCTGAGTTAGCTACCTT
>JBBSBG010000450.1:0-2798 GCA_038251495.1 Cytophagales bacterium | reverse complement strand
GGAGACCTGGTGAATAACGAAGCAAAAGAAGTTAAAGAGTATTTAGATGTATTTAATAAACTGCGTGCACCTCGTGGTGTTTTCTCTGTAACAGGTAATCATGATTATGGAGATTATAAAAGTTGGGAAAGTCCTGAAGCCAAGCAACAGAATTTTAAAGATTTGATTGAGGCACACAGACTGTTAGGTTTTAACCTACTTAAAAATAGCAATCAATTCATTGAAGAGGGTAGCGATAAACTCGCCATCATTGGAATCGAGAATTGGGGTGCTGGTCGATTCTCCAAGTATGGAAAATTAGACGAAGCATACAGAGGCACCGATGAAGCAGCTGTAAAGCTTTTACTATCACACGATCCCAGTCATTGGGATGCCCAGGTTCGTAAAGAGTATAAAGACATTGATGTTTCATTTGCAGGTCACACACACGGATTTCAATTTGGTGTAGAGCTAGGCAACTTTAAATGGAGTCCATCACAATATGCTTACAAGCAATGGGCAGGATTATACTCTGAAGATAATCAACACTTATATGTTAATCGTGGATTTGGTTATTTGGGCTACCCGGGTAGGATAGGGATGCCACCTGAGCTTACAATTATGGAATTGAAGCGTGCGTAAGATTACTCTCAAGCAAAGTATCGCGTTGGTGTCTTTCCGGTTATCCTTTTGAACGTGCGATTAAAGTGCGATAAGTTGGCGAATCCAGTTTCGAAGCAAATCTCTTGAATACTTTTTTCTTTTTCGATTAACATTTTACAAGCGTTACTCACGCGCACTTCATTAAGAAAGTTTGTATAGGTTTTTCCGGTGCGCAATTTAAAGTATCGGCAAAAAGCTTCCGCTGATAGATTTGCCACATCAGCAACTTCTTTGATTTTTACTTTTCGCAAACTCTGCGTTAACGTAAATTGAAGAATATCATTCATGCGTTTACCCTCTGATCCACTAAATCTTATTTTAGAATCGGCCACCGAAAGTGGTTTTAAATCCGATGATTCGCTTACTATCTTGAGCAGTTGAATGAATGAAAGTAGTCTTTCAATACCAGTTGCTTTGATTAAGTCTTCAATTAGCGCTGTCAGTTTATGGTTAGTATCATTTTCAATGCGATAGCCAACACCTGCATTAGCAATAAAACTTCTAATGCTAACTAATTCGTTTAGTTGCCAAAAGTTTTCACCGGCATATTTTTCATCGAAGTAAAGTGAAATACCAGTTACTCGTGCCTTGCTTTTATTACTTGATTCATCACTTCTAAAAACATGCGGCTGATTGCTTCCAATTAAAAAAAGATTGCCGCTAGAAAATCGACCAACATAATCACCCGCGATTAGCGTTCCTGCTCCCTTTTTTATCAGCATGATTTGGGTTTCCGGATGTTGATGCAATTTATCGTAAAACTTTGATGCGCTATCAGTTTGAATCCGAAAGGCTTCCTTGATGATCTTGGGAACTTGAAAGGGTATTACCTTCACACTACACCTATTTTGACATTTAATTTTATCAATCCATTTCAAAAATAGTCAAAATAGTATCATGTTCTATTATTACTGACGTAACTGCTGCCTTTTCAAGTTTGTATCTTTGATCTACAAAAAAATTAAACCAACTGCTATGTCTATTCAATGGAAAGGTGTTTTCCCCGCTCTTACCACAAAGTTTACAACTGATGATAAACTTGATTTTCCCCTTTTTGAGAAAAACCTAAAGGCCCAATTAGATGCAGGCGTTGAAGGAGTAATCTTGGGAGGCTCGTTAGGTGAAGCCAGCGTGCTGAACAAGGACGAGAAATTCGACCTAGTGAAATTTGCGGTTGATAAAATTGCTGGTAAGGCTCCGGTAGTGATGGGTATTGCTGAAGGCAGCACACGCGAAGCGGTTAAGCTCGCTGCCGAAGCGGAAAAGTGTGGTGCCAAAGGTTTGATGATGTTGCCTCCGATGCGCTACAAATCAGATCATCGAGAAACCGTTGCGTATTTTAAAGCAGTAGCCGAGACAAGCAGTTTGCCAATAATGATTTATAACAATCCTGTCGATTATAAAATTGAAGTTACGCTTGACATGTTTGCCGAACTGGTTGAAAATAAAAATATACAAGCGGTTAAAGAATCTACGCGAGATGTTTCAAATGTTACTCGAATGATCAATAAGTTCGGAGATCGTTTTAAAATTTTATGTGGCGTTGATACCATAGCCATGGAGGAATTAATGCTTGGTGCCGATGGTTGGGTAGCAGGTCTAGTGTGTGCATTTCCAAATGAAACTGTGGCAGTTTATAAATTAACTAAGGCAGGTAAGATTTCAGAAGCGCTAAAGATTTATCGCTGGTTTCTTCCGTTGTTGGAATTAGACCTTCATCCTAAACTTGTTCAATACATTAAACTTGCCGAACAGGAGGAAGGTATTGGTTCTGAAACTGTTCGTGCACCGCGATTAGCTTTAGCAGGAGAAGAGCGCGAACGTATTTTAAAACTTATACGAGATGGAATTAAAACAAGACCTAAACTAGATGCTTGAGGTTCGAAGTTCGATTTTCGAGGTTCGATGATAGAAGGTCGATATCGGATACCGAATACTGATTACTACTTACCGCATACCTAAAACCTAACACTGAATACTAAATACTAACGACTCAATACTCAATACTTAAAACTATTTACTATGTATAAAGAAGCAACCCCTGAAGAAGTTGATCAAACCTTAAGAGAGGCTCAACTGGCCTTTCTTTCATATAAAAATTTTTCTGGTAAAAAGAAAGCAAATTTTCTTCGCGCTATTGCGGATGAAATTGAAGC
>JBBSBG010000449.1:0-2808 GCA_038251495.1 Cytophagales bacterium | reverse complement strand
TTCGGATTATCACTCACTTTATTATTACTTTTTCAATGCACTCCCAAACAAACTTTTGAGACAGAGTTAGATCAAATTTTCTCAGCGGCCTTCGCTAGTAAAGCACCGGGTAGCGCAGTTCTCATTATGAAAGACGAGAAAATAATTTTTTCCAAAGGCTATGGGTTAGCCGATCTCACAACGAAAGAAAAAATCACACCTCAAACTTTATTCAATACAGGCTCCATTTCAAAAACATTTGTATCGAATGTAATTCTGGATCTGGCTAGAGAAGGAAAATTATCACTCACCGATTCATTAGCCAAATACTTTACAGATTTCAAAAATCCTCAGATCGCCAATAAAGTTCGAATTTATCATTTGCTCACGCATACCTCAGGACTGCCTGATAACCGAAGAGTATTTCTTGATAGCCTTTTTCTTTTAACCGCGAAGGATGAAGAAAACTTTTCACCCATCAAGTTAAATGACTCTTTGTTGTTTGAACCAGGTTCGCACTATGAGTATTCTAATCCCGCCTTTAACGGTCTTGCCCTAATTATTGAAAAGGTGACGGGTAGAAAATGGCAGGAAGAGGTTAAAGAAAGAATCTTTAAACCTTCGGGTATGAAGACAAGCGTAATTACAGATGGGCCATTTCCTTATACAGGTGTATCGCACGCTTATCTTAAGGCTGCAGACGGTTACATTGAAAAAGATTATGGCGAAGAACCAACATTTGCTGCTGCTGGAAATGGTGGTGTTTGGAGTTCGGTCGAGGAATTAGCACTCTATGAATTAGCCATCCGAAAGACTTCCTTCTTAACCAAAGAAATTATTGATGATTCTAGAACCATAAAAGAATTTCCAAATTGGAAAGGTACAACTCCAGCCTTCATTGGCTATAGTTGGTTCATTGAACAAACTCCTGAAAATTATAAAATGATTTATCATACCGGCACGCAAGGCGGATTTTATGGCGACTTTGTAAGCATCCCCGAAAAGGGAATTACTTATATCATGCTTTGTAATATTCCAACTCCGCAAGAAGAAAAAAGAGCGCTTGTTCTCGACCTGCTGCGCAAATACAATTGGTTAGATTAATATTATTGAAATTATTTATGAAAAGATTATTCCTACTCGCCTTCCTATTTACGATTGCAATCTCTGCTCAATCACAAAACCTTGCTCAACAAGTAAAAGAGTTCGATGCTTATATAGAAGCTTCGCGCAAGCTTTATGAAGTTCCGGGGCTTGCTGTTACGGTAGTGAAAGATGGAAAGGTAATTCTTAGCAAAGGATATGGCGTTCGTCAACTAGGAACAAATCAGGCTGTCGATTCGAAAACTCTTTTTGCTTGCGCCTCTACAACCAAAGCTATGACAGCCACGTGCATGGGTATGCTTGTAGATGAAGGAAAAATAAAATGGGATGACCTTGTTATTAATTATTTGCCAGAATTTCAACTGTACGATCCTTTTGTAACGCGCGAACTAAGGATCAGAGATTTGTTTACACATAATTCTGGTGTTGGCAATGCTGATTTTCTATGGACTACCATGAATATTTCCTCTGATGAAATTTTAGCAAAAATGAAAATGATAGAGCCGAGTTACTCGTTGCGTTCCAGTTTCATTTATCAAAATATTTTTTATCTCGCTGCCGGAAAAGTGATTGAAAAGGTGAGCGGTATGCCGTGGGAAGTCTTTATTCAGAAACGGATTTTCGATCCGTTGAACATGACGCGAACATTTCCATTACTAAGCCAGGTGAAGGATGCAAATCAATCGCACCCACATTATTTAGTTGATACTAAGATTACTGTAATTGAACGAACCAGCGCTGATGCCATTGGCCCAGCAGGAAGTGTGTGGTCATGTGCGGATGAAATGGCGAAATGGGCAATGTGCATGTTAGATAGCAGTAAGTATGCTGGTGGGCGTTTGGTAAAAGCAGTTACCTGGAACGAACTTTTTAAACCACAGGTAATGGTTACGGCCAGTCAATTTTATCCTACTGCTCAACTAACCAAACCTAATTGGAAAACCTATGGCTTAGGATGGTTCCAACAAGATTATAACGGTAGAAAGATAAACTTCCATACGGGAAGTCTTGCAGGAGAAACTGCTATTCACGGACAATTGCCATCAGAAAAATTAGCTATCTATGTTTTCGGAAATTTAGATCATGCGGAAGTACGACATGCTTTAATGTTTAAAGCGTTCGATCATTTTGCTTTGGCCGGAACCAGAGACTGGAGTGCTGAATTCAATTCGCTATACAAAAAGCTATCAGCCGCTGGTGATGTAGCTGAAAAGAAAATGGAAGCGGCACGTGTTACCGGAACTTCACCTTCTCATCCGTTAGCACAATACATGGGCACTTATACAAGTACCCTTTACGGGGAATTGATTATCACAATAAATGGCGATGCCTTATTTTTTAATATGAATAATACTGCCAAGGCAACCTTGACCCATTGGAATTACGATACGTTTCGGGGTAATTACGAGAAGCGCTGGTGGGGCCAGACTTCAGCATCCTTTACAGCAAATGCTTCCGGCAAGATTCAATCGGTAATAATTGAGGATATGGAGTTTACTAAGAAGTAGTTTCCTTTTTGGGAACTTTCTATTATCTTTGAACAAGTGAAAAGGATTCTGGCTAAGAGTACGTTACGGGCTTTTCGGGAAAAACATCCAGATTGTGAACAAAACCTAAAGACCTGGTATCAAACAGCGGCAGAATTTGATTGGAAATCGCAAGCTGAAGTAAAAAAAACTTATGGGAATGCGAGTATTGTCGGCAATAACAGAATAGTGTTTAATA
>JBBSBG010000448.1:0-2824 GCA_038251495.1 Cytophagales bacterium | reverse complement strand
CCGGTTGCACGTACTCTAAAGAATTTACCTTCTTGCCTTCTGTAATCTGTCTTTGCAATTCTCTTGGCAAAAGAAACCCTGAAATCTTAAATACCATTTGAATGAAGCCTGCTGCATCAATACCAAAAGGACTTTTACCTCCGGCAAGAAAAGGAGCATTTAAATATTTCAAAGCGATGGTTTTAACAAACTCAACCTCCCTTTTTTGACCTAAGCTCTTTGACTCGCCATTGAATGCGAATTGCTCCTCGAGTTTAAAAAGCTCGGAGTTTGAGATTGGAACAATACTTCCCAGAAGAATAGTAAGCGGGCTTTTCTTAAAGAGAATACTACATGTAATATCGGTAGTAATTTTAAAGTTGGCATGATTAATCTGATCAAAATATTCTTGCGTAATGCCATGATGCTGATTAGCCGCAAGCCAACCTTGAGATCCATCGGCATGAACGCGAATTAAAATCCATTCTTTATGATCGGGCACGCTGAGAACTTCATAATGGTCGCCAAATAACAATTGTGTAACCAACGAAGCATACTCTTCAGCGCTCTGGCGAACTGACACCAGCGACAACCTGCATACTCCATAACCCAATACTTCCATGTTTAAGATTTAACCAATTTTAATTCTACTCAACTCTCTTTTTATATCCCGCTCTTTAATACTATCTCGTTTGTCATGCGATTTCTTACCGCGCGCTAAAGCAATCTCTAGCTTTGCCAAGCCCCGATCGTTAATAAAAAGTCGGATGGGCACCAGCGCCAATCCTTTTTCTTCCGATTTATGTTCTAACTTACTCAACTCTGATTTCTTCATCAACAGCTTTCGCTCCCGGGCCTCTTCATGATTATAATGAGTGCCTTGCGCGTATGGCGTGATGTTTATACCCTTTGCATAAAATTCTCCATTGCTAAAATAGCAATAGCCATCTTGCAAATTCACTTTGCCTTCGCGAATAGATTTTATTTCTGTGCCCCGCAATACAATGCCTGCAACAAATTTATCAATCAATTCATATTGAAAGGATGCCTGCCTGTTTCGAATATTTACAGTATTTGAAAACCGCTTTTCTGCCATTTTATTTTATCTCAAACAATTCTTTTAACCTCTCTTTGGTTAACATTTTTTGACCAGTTCTCCCTGTTGCAATAATCCTTTCCCCACAGAAAGCTTCAATTGTACAAATTAATTCGTTACCCTTCATTGACTCAACTGTGGCCGTGATTTCAATTTCGGCACCCACGGTGGCAGGACTTTGATGTGTAATACTTAAGAAAGTCCCTACTCCTTCTTCCTGTTGCTCTTTCATTTCCAGAAAAAACAATCTGGAAGACCACTCAAAATCGCGCGCTAAAGCAAAGGTAGAATAAACCGGATGCAAAACCTCTTCATGAAAAGCCGCCACATCGTGTTCGGTTACCTTTTTCCTATATACTTTCTTGTCGCCAGGTTTGAAAATGAGTTTCATATTAATTACCAATGGCAAGATTAGCTAATGGAGCAACATCAAGGCTACTGAATTTATTTTCCAAAAATTTATAATGAGCCGCTATCGCAATCATGGCTGCATTATCAGTGCAGTATTCAAAATCGGGGATGAAAATTTTCCAATTTTGTCTTGCACCGTACTGTTGAAGAGATTTTCGCAACTCAGAATTTGCAGCGACACCACCTGCAATGGCAATTTGGTTTATTCCTGTTTCAGTTGATGCCTTTGAAAGTTTCTGCATCAGCATCTCAACAAGATGATATTGCAGGCTGGCACAAATGTCATATTTATTTTTCTCTACAAAGTCTGGATCAACTAATTTTCGATCGCGCAGAAAATATAAAAAAGCAGTTTTGATGCCGCTAAATGAAAAATCATAATCAGGAATAGAAGTAGGCGGAAACTGAAAAGCCTTTGGGTTACCCAACTTCGCGAAGCCATCAATTAATGGTCCACCAGGATAAAGAAAGCCCATCATCTTGGCTGCTTTATCAAACGCTTCGCCAACTGCATCATCTCGGGTCTCGCCAATAACTTTCATGTTTAGATAACTTTCCACAAGAACAATTTGGGTGTGACCGCCACTTACCGTTAGGCAAAGAAATGGAAATGAAGGTTTTGGGTCAGCAATGAAGTGCGCCAGAACATGAGCCTCCATATGGTTGACTTCAATGAGTGGAATATCCAATGCAACGGCCATACCCTTGGCAAAAGAAACACCTACGAGCAAAGAGCCCAACAAACCTGGGCCACGGGTAAAAGCAATTGCATTTAATTCACCGGGCGCAATACCTGCTGAAGTCATTGCTTCGTTAACTACCGACAGAATCTGTTGTTGGTGCGCACGCGAGGCAAGCTCCGGAACCACTCCCCCATATTTCTGGTGCACTGTTTGTGAGGCAATTACATTATTAAGTACCTTGCCGCGTATAACCACAGAAGCTGAAGTTTCATCACAAGAGGACTCGATGGCAAGGATTACAGGATGCATTTGGTATTAAAATGAAGCTGCAAGTTATCAAAAATCGCCTTTTGAGACTGACCAAAAAGACAATGCTATATTCAGCATATCTTTTTCTGGTTTTACTGTTTCTTAGCTTCATTTTGATACAGATTCCGGCAGTTCAGTCAAATCTAGCCAATCGGATTACCTCAAAATTCTCAAAAGTATCAGGCTTTGATATTTCCTATACTGACATCTATCTGGTTTGGTATGATAGGTTTGAAATGAAGGGTTTGATCATTAAAGATCCTGAACAAAATAAAATGATAGAAGTGGGTAACCTGCAGGTTAATTTCAGTCTATCAACTTTACTGCTTGATCAAAACATAAACAT
>JBBSBG010000447.1:0-2834 GCA_038251495.1 Cytophagales bacterium | reverse complement strand
TATCAGTGCGTCAGATCAGTACACGGTTAAGAGAGTAAGTTCAGGTAAGTTTGAGGTAACAGGTAATGGAATGAAGCAAACCATTGAACTTGACTTGTTAGGAATCTATCAGGCTAAAAATATTAAAGGTGTATTATGTGCGGTAGATGAATTGAATTCACTTGGGTATTCAATTACAAATGATGATCTGCTTGGTGGATTTAGAAACGTTATAACGCTAACCGGTCTGAAAGGTCGCTGGCAAAAGTTAGGCGAACATCCTTTAACCATTTGTGATACTGGGCATAATGAAGCTGGTATTGCAGAGATAATCAGTCAGATTAAAGAAACCCCGCATTCCAAATTGCATTGGGTAATTGGAGTTGTAAAAGACAAAGATGTAAGTACAATCTTAAGTTTGTTGCCAAAAAATGCTTCGTACTATTTTTGTGAGGCATCTTTGCCACGCGCATTACCCGCGAAAGAACTTTATGAGAAAGCAAAGTCTATCGGGCTTAATGGAATTGTAGTCGAAGATGTGAATGCTGCTATTCGTGCTGCTCGCGAAAGTAGTAGTCCTGATGATTTAATCCTGATTGCTGGAAGTACGTTTGTTGTAGCTGAAATTGAAAACCTGTGAAAAGTAAATTAAAACGCTTCGAAATAATTTCAACCCGCGAAAATGTGATCGAGCCGGGCAAGGATATTTTCATGAAGATTAAAGGCAAGTGGAATCAGGATTATTTTAAGAACGATAATCCTATTACCGTTGAGTTTGCCTGTGGCCGCGGAGAATATAGTGTAGGCATGGCGCGTCAAAATTCTAATAGAAATTATATAGGGATTGATAAGAAGGGCGATCGTCTTTGGAAGGGCAGTACCTGGGCTGTTGAAGAACAACTTGCTAATGTTGGCTTTTTGCGCACAGAGATTCTTTTTACCGAAAGCTTTTTTGAAGTAGATGAAGTAGATGAAATCTGGCTAACCTTTCCGGACCCACGTCCGCGCATACGTGATATTAAGCGTAGACTGTCGAGCAGTCGCTACATTGATATGTACAAAAAAATACTGCGACCAAGTGGCTTCTTTCGATTTAAAACTGACAATACCGATTTATTTAATTTCACTTTAGAGGAACTCGGCTACCGAAATGATATGGTGGATTTTGAATACACAAACGATTTGTACGAATCCCATCTAAGGCCTGAATGCTACGACATTAAAACCCGGTATGAAGAAATGTTTGCTGCGAAAGGCGAGAAGATTAAATACTTACGATTTAGATTTAAGTAGTAGTGACGAAAAATATTTTCCATCACCCCGTCCTCATTCTTCGGACACCCCTCTCCCTGGTGAGAGGGGCGGGGGTGAGGGATCGAACTACATTAGCAAGGATTTAAAATCCTACTTTATCTTGCTATAGGATTACAAATCCTGGACAGCAAACATTCATGATTGAAAAACTTTTTGCGTAACAGTTTGGTAACACGAGAGTGATTTTGGGTTAATGGTTAAAACTAATCTTTGCAAAACCTATAATGGGCATAAAAAAGAGAGTAGTAGAACTTGTAATAATATCAGATGTTCATCTGGGTACGTATGGCTGCCATGCCGAAGAACTGCTCCGCTATTTGAAATCAATAAAAGCGAAAAGAATTATCCTTAATGGCGACATTATAGACATGTGGCAGTTTAGCAAGCGCTATTGGCCAAAGTCGCACATGCAGGTTGTTAAGCACATTACAGGACTAATCGCTAAGGGAACTAAGATCACATACCTCACTGGTAATCATGATGAGATGCTTCGCAAGTTTGCTGGGTTTCGCATGGGCTCATTTCACATCGCGAACAAGAAAGTGATTTCACTTAACGGAAAGTCAGCGTGGATTTTTCATGGCGATGTGTTTGATGTTATCATGCAACATTCAAAATGGCTTGCTAAACTAGGAGCAATTGGTTACGATACGTTAATCTTAATTAATTCATTCGTAAATTTCATTCTCAAGCTTTTCGGAAAAAGCAAAATCTCATTATCCAAGCGAGTGAAAGATAGCGTGAAGCAAGCGGTAAAATTCATCAATGACTTTGAAAAAACAGCTGCTGACATTGCTATTTCAAATGGCTACGATTACGTGATTTGTGGTCATATCCACCAACCCGAAATGAAAAAAATAACAACCGACAAAGGCGAAGTCACTTATTTGAATTCAGGTGATTGGGTTGAAAACCTTACTTCTTTAGAGTATAACGAAGGAGCTTGGCGCATTTACCGCTATCAGGAAGACAAAAAAGCAATGTCCATAAAGATTTCAAAGTCAAGGAAAAATAATCTGGATAATGACGAGATATTTAAAGACCTTGTCACTGAATTTCTGACTGTAAAAAAATGAACATCCTCTATGCAATTCAAGGCACTGGCAATGGACATCTGAGCCGGGCTGTTGATATTATCCCAGAACTTAAAAAACACGGTAAGCTTGATCTGTTTGTAAGTGGCGCTCAAGCAGAAATTGTATTGCCTTATCCGGTAAAGTATAAATCAAAGGGCTTAAGTTTTTACTTTGGCAAACAAGGCGGAATCAATTTTCTTAAAACTTTCCAAAAGAATAGTTCAAAGGATGTTATTAAAGAGATTAATAGTTTTCCGGTTGAAAATTATGATCTGGTGATTAATGATTTCGAACCCATTACCGCCTGGGCGTGTCGTAAAAAGGAGGTGCCTATTGTGGGACTCAGTCATCAGTCAGCGTTACTTTCAAAAAAATCACCACGGCCAAAAATAATTGATCCCTTTGGCGAATGGATGTTGAAAAATTATGCGCCTATAAAAAAGTACGTGGGCTTCCACTTTGAGC
>JBBSBG010000446.1:0-2837 GCA_038251495.1 Cytophagales bacterium | reverse complement strand
CTTTTGCGCAGCTAAGTAAAACGCCAACCGAAGACGATTACTATAAAATAATTTCTCTACCAACTCCGGAAGGAATTCTTTTGGAAGTTGGGGGTGTGGCTACTTTACCTGATGGTCGCATTGCAGTATGTACGCGCAGAGGCGATGTGTGGCTTGTAGAAAATCCCGCTATGGAAGGAGGATCAACGCCACGATACACCTTGTTTGCCTCGGGTTTGCACGAAGCGTTAGGGCTCTCGTACTATGAAGGTGCTCTATATACTGCGCAGCGTGGCGAGCTTACTAAATTGGTTGATACCAATGGTGATGACAAAGCAGACATTTATGAAACAGTTTATCAGTGGCCGCTGTCAGGTCACTATCATGAATATTCTTTCGGCCCGAAGATAGCTGAAGACGGAAGTTTTTTTGTGACAGGCAATGTTGCTTTTGGCGATGAAGAGTGGTGGCGCGGGGAAAGTCGTGTGCCATGGCGCGGTTGGACGATGAAGATTCACCCGGATGGAACGATGGAGCCGTGGGCTACGGGCATGCGTTCGCCTTGTGGATTAGGATTGGTTGATGGTGAGTTTTTTTATGATGATAACCAGGGCGATTGGCAAGGTTCAGGAGGTATTTTTCATGTAACGAAAGGAAGCTTTACAGGCCATCCCGCTGGATTGAAATGGGCAGGACGCGAAAATTCGCCTGTAAAAATTACCACGGAACAACTCTATAACAAAGTAGATGCGCGCCAGGTAAAAAAGGAAGGTGCTTACATAAAACCTGAAAACATTAATGACGAGAAAGACCCCGCATTTTTCTATGAAATGAAAGATGAATTTAAAGAAACAAGAATTCCGGCTGTGTGGTTGCCGCATGGCGTGTTGGGAATTTCTAACTCTGAGATTCTTCAAGATAATACGGCTGGAAAGTTTGGACCTTTTGCAGGACAAGTTTTTGTAGGCGATCAAGGGCAGAGTAAAATCATGCGCGTAGTAATGGAAAAAGTGAAGGGTGAATTTCAAGGAGTTGCGTTTGATTTTAAATCGGGATTTCAATCGGGTGTACTTAGAATGAATTGGGGGCACGATGGTTCGCTTTATGCGGGACTGACCAACAGAGGCTGGGGCTCAGCCGGGACTACTACCGCTGGTTTACAGCGCTTAGTATGGACGGGCAAGGTGCCCATGGAAATGGAAACCGTAAGTGCCAAACCTGATGGTTTTGAAATTGAGTTTACGCAACCTGTTGATAAGAAGACTGCCGAAAACTTAGACTCTTACTTTGGAAGAAGTTATATCTATAAATATCATCCGGTGTATGGAAGCCCAACTGTTAATGATGAGAAACTTATTATTAGAGGCGTTAAAGTTTCGGATGATGGATTGCGTGTGCGCGTGGTGATTGATAATCTAAGACAATATTATTTGCATGAACTAATCCTGTCTGGAGTACGATCGGAATCAGGATTGCCGATTTTGCATAACACGGCTTATTATACCTTGAATAATATTCCAGAGGGTGCAAAACTTCCTGCAAATGAATTGAGTACAAAACGAACTCAGGCCGCAGTGGTTAAACCTACAGCATCGAAACCAACTGTAAAGCCTACAACAAATTCAAGCAAGTCACTTACCTATGCTGAGATAGAGCCACTGTTAGTTAAAAATACGTGCACAGCTTGTCACCAAACAAACAAACGACAAGTGGGGCCATCCTTTGTAGATATTGCCAAACGCAAATACAGCGATCAGCGCATTGTCGATTTGATTTACAAACCCGAGCCAAAAAACTGGCCCGAGCATGAAACCCCAATGGCTGCTATGCCTAACGTTCCTAAAGACGAAGCATTGAAAATTGCTGGTTGGATTAATTCATTGTTAGCAAAGACACCTTGAAGTAGAATTTATTTAGATTCAAATAAATGAACAGAGTTACCTCTAGGTATAAAATATTTGGTGGATTTGGACTACTGATTCTACTCAATGCAGTTATTGGATTGGGAACCTATAAACTTTTGACTTCATCAAAAATTAGTATTGATAAAGTTGATTTATGGCACGATGCAAATGCGCAATATGCTTACGCCATAATTATAGGTCTTCAATTTTTATTGTTGCTTCTCTTTGCAACCCAAAATAGAATTATCTCAGCTGACACACGCGGGATTACTTTTATAAACCCTTTGCTACCATTTCTTAGGAAGACTACTCTGTGGACAGATTTCGACTACTATATTTCTGTAGAGGAACAATCTAAACACACAACCTATGAAGCAGTTTGGTTGGTAAAAAATGATAAATTGTCTGCCAGATTTTCAAGCTTTTATTATTCAAATTACAATGAACTTAAAAAGCAAATACGTGCAGAAAAAGGGAAGAACAGGTATTTCAACCCGATCGAACAATTTCTAATTCTTTTAGGGTTAAGAAAGATTAAAATCAAGTAGTTTACTCAAAAAACACCAACTCCTGTTTATATTTCTCACAAAGCATTTGATGAATCTTCCTTGCGGATGCAACGCCATTTTCATCCGTGAGTAAACAAACTGCGCCACCATTTCCGCCACCGGTTATTTTGGCTCCGTAAATTCCAGGCTTGTTTTTACTGAGTTCTGCAATTTCATCGGTACGATCAGAACCGAGTCCGCACTTAGAATAACTTGCATGTGAATGATACATCAGTTCGCCCATGCTTTTCATGATGCTGTTTCTTTCTTTTGCTTTAGCAAATTCATTTAAAGAAAGTAGCAAGGTTTTAAATTTATGTACTCGCTCATTTTCATAGATAGGATGCGAAACACATTGACGAATTGCATATTCTGTTTCTGGATTAATTGCAGTAACAGAATCAAG
>JBBSBG010000445.1:0-2848 GCA_038251495.1 Cytophagales bacterium | reverse complement strand
TTCTTTACAATCTTCACTGCCCGAAGTTGTTGTATTAACTTGCCACGCTCTAATAAAATCTCGGCTACCCAGCCATTCTTTAGGCTTTCATTTGCTAAAGCTGCTTCGGCTGCTTCTTGCGAAAGCAAACTAATATTATAAGGCGGCTTAATTTTATTAAGAACACTTACAATTTCCTCGCTCGCAAAACACATTCCTAAACGAATGGCTGCAAGTCCCCATGCTTTTGAAAGAGTTTGAAGAATAACCAGGTTAGGATATTTATTTAACAATGGAACAAAGCCCTCATAGTTTGTGAAATCAATATAAGCTTCATCAACGATTACTAATCCGGCAAATTTGGAAATGATATGTTTTACTTTTTCGAAAGAAAGAAGATTACCAGAGGGATTATTGGGGCTGCAGAGAAAAATGATTTTTGTGTGATCATCCCACGCTGCCTTTATGCTTTCAACATCAAGATCAAAATCGGGTGTAAGCTTAACGGGTTTTATCTTAACATTATTAATTTCAGCGCTCACCGAATACATGCCATAGGTAGGTTGCGGAATTAGTACATTGTCAATCTCTGGTTCACAGAATGCACGTATTAACAGGTCAATAGGCTCATCACTTCCATTGCCTAAAAAAATTTGACTAGTAGGAATATTTTTAATTTTAGAAATTTTCTGTTTTAGCTTTGATTGATGCGGATCAGGATATCGATTAAATTTTGAAGTATAAGGATTTTCATTCGCATCCAGATAAACTGATGCCGCACCTTGAAAGTCATCGCGAGCCGAAGAGTATGGCTTGAGTTTCAAAACATTTTTACGAACTAAATTTTCGAGATTAAACATATTACCTTCTCACTCTTACTGCTTGTGCGTGTCCTTTCAGTTGTTCGGCTTCAGCCATTTCTTCAACGATAGGTCCTAAAATTTTAAGTCCGGCTTTTGTTATATGTTGTACCGTAATGTACTTGGTAAAACTTTCTAGAGATACTCCGCCAAATGCTTTAGCGAAACCATTGGTTGGTAGTGTATGGTTAGTACCTGAAGCATAATCACCGGCAGCCTCTGGTGTGTATTGACCAAGAAAAATTGATCCGGCATTCACAATCTTATCAGCTACCTGATCGAAATCAGTTGTGTTGATGATTAAATGCTCGGGTGCAAACTCATTTACAAAATCAAGTAAATCGGGTTGAGAATCGAATTTGATTGAAAGACTATTGCTTAATGCTTGTTCTGCAATTTCTTTTCTTGGAAGATCAACCAGTTGTTTTTTAATCTCGGCTCCAACAGAATCAATCAATTCGTTGCTGGCAGTAACTAAAACCACTTGACTATCGGCACCGTGTTCAGCTTGCGATAGTAAGTCAGCGGCAACAAAAGAAGGTATTGCATTTGAATCAGCTATTACCAAAACTTCTGACGGACCTGCGGGCATGTCAATAGCAATTCCCTCTTGGCTAATCAACTGCTTGGCCTTAGTTACGTATTGATTTCCAGGGCCAAATATTTTGCTCACCGATGGAATAGATTCAGTTCCAAATGCCATAGCAGCAATAGCTTGCGCACCACCTACTTTAAAAATCTTCTTTACGCCTGTGAGCTGAGCAGCAAAGAGAATAGCAGGATTAATATTTCCATCTTTATCAGGTGGTGTGCAAAGAATAACTTCTTCGCATCCTGCTAGTCGGGCTGGTACGGCTAACATAAGCACCGTAGAGAATAGGGGAGCGGACCCACCTGGAATGTATATACCAACCTTCTGAATAGGTGTCGCTTTACGCCAACAAACAACACCAGGCATGGTCTCTATTTTTTCAACAGTACGCTTTTGTGCTGAGTGAAATGTTTCAATATTTTTTGCCGCGGAAAGTATGGCAGATTTTAGTGAAGTAGGAACGTTTGCAACTGCAGTTTCAATTTCTTCATTAGAGACTCGCAGTTCATTAACAGTTGCTTTATCAAACTGAAGCGTTAGTTCTTTCAAAGCTTCATCACCTGACTTACGAACCCGGTTTAAAATATTTTTAACCGAACCATCTAAAAAATCAAGTTCTAGTTGAGGTCTCTCACAAAGGGAAGGCCATTGCGAGCGCGGTGGGTTATTTATGATCTTCATCGATTTGTAAAATTAGGCAATCATTTTTTCAATTGGTATTACCAAAATACCTTCGGCACCGAACGACTTTAACTGGTCTATCTTTCCCCAGAAATCATTTTCGTCAACAACAGAATGCAATGAAGACCAACCTACACGACTTAAAGGCATAATGGTCGGACTTTTCATTCCTGGAATTACACTGGTGATTTTTTCAATGGCCTCATTCGGGCAGTTTAACAAAATGTACTTGTTGTTCTTGGCAGATTGAACAGATTTAATTCTAAATAGCAATTGATCAAGCAAGGTTTGCTTAGCTTTTTCAAGCCCTGGAGTGGCAATCATTACGGCTTCGGATTGTAGCACTACCTCAACTTCTTTCAGGCCATTGCTTAATAACGTGCTTCCGGTGCTAACAAGATCACAGATTGCTTCGGCCAGACCAATGCCCGGTGCTATTTCAACAGAGCCACTGATTTCGTGAATGCCTGCTTCAATCTTATTCTTTTTTAGGAATTCGCTTACGATATTTGGGTAGGAGGTGGCAATATTTTTTCCCGTTAGGAAAGAAAGCCCGGTGTAATTTTCTCCGCGTGGTACGGCAATAGAAAGTCTGCATTTAGCAAAGTCTAAACGCTTGATAAGTTCATTGTTCTTCTGTTTTTCGAGCCACACATTTTCACCTACAATGCCAACATCGGCAACTTTATCCTCAACATATTGCGGGATATCATCATCGCGTAAGAAGAGGATTTCT
>JBBSBG010000444.1:0-2854 GCA_038251495.1 Cytophagales bacterium | reverse complement strand
GATGAGCGGATTTTGGCTGAGTTGGATGTCTTTAAGTCGATGAGTCTTTTGTTCGGCTACCGCCAGAATGCCACCGGTGCTTTCGCGGATAGCAATTTTGTCGAACACCTCTTTTGAAACAGGCACCAACAATTTATCATCCTTTAATAGATCTATCGATTCGCGCGAATCGATAATCTCGTCACAAAAGAAAATGTTTCCAATCTTATAACCGGCATCGAGAGCCATGCGAACTTCCTTGGCGCCTTCCACTACAAAGAGTTGTTGCTTCCTGCGCTCGCGCGGCTTTTCGAGTGCAAGCAAACTTTTGATTTTAGGATTTTGGGTGCTGGTGATTTTGAAATGCATGGGTTAAGATTTATTATTTTCAATAAACCTGGAAATATTTGGGAGCTGACTTAAAAGTTGAACTGACATTTTCTCAAAGCCAACAAATTTTAGATGTTCTGGCTCCATAATGCATAGAGCAACCACTTGATTAGTTTTTGATTTATATATTGACACCATATCAAATAAATCATAAGTCTGATCTAAATGAGTGATTCCCTTTTCAAATCTCTCTTTTATGGTTAATTCATCTACGAAATGACCACCCTTAGCTACTCGATCCTTTACTCGATCAATAGCTAACGAAACATTTTCAAGACAAATGAAAATTAGTTCTACGCGATAGTCACTACTTTTAAATAAATTTATTACCTCAATGATTTCCTTAGTATGATAGTTTGTCTCGAAAGAAAAGTTTTGTTTTTGTGCTATAGCAAATAACCTACGCTCAAGATATAATTCATTAGCGCGATCAAATGCACCTTGTTCAACAAGGGGGTCAAAATCAAATGAAGCCCAGATAGAATAAAACTCCTTATCAAAATCAAAAGCTTCTATGCCTAGGTGACCAAGAAGCTCTTTACTGTGGGTCGATTTTCCTGCCCCATTTGGTTCCGCAATTATTGTTAGAGTGGGCAATGAACTTTAGGTTTATTATTCTTTCTTTTTACGGAAAGTGAAACCATGCTTATTGCAGACTTTGGTGCTGGCTTGATTTTACGCGCAGTCTCATTCATTTTTCGTAGGCGTTCCAGATAGAGTTCTTTATTCGACATACATCAAAGATAATAACTTGGATGAAATGAATCAAAAGCATGGAATCTAACAGCAAAATTGAAGATCAAAGTATGGCAATGGGTTATTTCTTACTTTTGAATCTTAACTAATCAATTTTGAATTTGTTACATCCCGCTTCCTGGAAAGACTACGAACTTCTTGACAGTGGTCGTTTTGAAAAATTAGAACGCTTCGGAAAAGTTGTCCTCATCCGGCCTGAGCCTCAGGCCATTTGGGAACCGGTGCTTTCAGAAACGGATTGGAATAAACAGGCGCATGCCCACTTCACGCGTGAACAAAAAGACAACTATCGTTTTGGCGATGAAGTGAAGGGCGGTTGGAATAAGTTGAAGCCCATGCAGGACAACTGGCAAATAGATTATCAATATCAATCGCTAAATCTAACCTTGCGTCTTGCGCTTACTGGTTTTGGTCATGTGGGATTGTTTCCGGAACAGGGCAACAATTGGAATTTTATATACGATACCATCACAAGTTGGAAAACTAAAAAATCAAGAGTACTAAATTTATTTGCTTACACAGGTGCCGCGTCCGTTGTGGCGCGGGCAGCAGGCGCGGATGTAACTCATGTGGATGCCTCGCGTCCGGGTTTAAATTGGGCTAACCAAAACATGCAACTGAATCAGCTTGCCGATATTCGGTGGGTGTATGAAGATGCGCTGAAGTTTGTGAAGCGTGAAGTAAAGCGTGGAAATAAGTACAATGGAATTATCATGGATCCACCGCCTTATGGCCGCGGCCCAGAAGGGGAGAAATGGACTTTACAAGAAAAACTGAATGAGCTGATTCAGCTTGCGAGCCAGTTGTTGGAGCCAACTGATTCTTTTTTCATTCTTTCTATGTATGCGGTAGGTCTATCGCCTTTGGTGGGATTGAATGTAGTTAAAACTCATTTCGAAGTTGAGTCTCCCGAGTACGGTGAATTCTTTCTAAAATCAAAAACCAATCGCGATTTGCCGATGGGTACGTTTTTGAGGTTTAACCGATAGTGTTTATGAAAAAGAAAAGACTTACTCTTAAAGTTGAAAAAGAAACAATTATGCGAGCAAAAGATTTCGCTCGTCAGTCTGGACGCAGCCTTTCCCAATTAATAGAGAACTATCTTAGATCATTAGTTAAGGATGAAAATTCAGAGACTATATCAAAGAAGTTAACATTATTAATAGGATCTGTAAAGGTGCCCAAGGGAATTAAAGTGTATGAAAAATTAAAAGTCGATTTAGAAAAGAAGCATTTCCTACTGTAGTGATCTCTTTATTATCTGAATTAAAACTTTCTGCCCCAATTTTGCATCCAATAGAAAATTGTAAACTGTGCTGCGACTGCTTCTCGTTACTCTCGCTTTATTAATAGTAAGCAGCACGGTTGCTCAAGAAATCTATCGCGGTATTGTAGTTGATTCAGCGTCTTTGAACAATTTGCCCGATGTTCATATCTCAGTAAAAAATCTCAACAGAGGTACAACTACCAATACCTCTGGAAGTTTTTTGATTTCGGCAAAGGTGACCGATACACTCATTTTTTCTGCCATAGGGTATCATTCAGTAGAGCTCCCACTTATGTTTGAGGAAGATGCCCTGTTCATTTTACTTCGAGAAAATACATTGTTGTTGAGTGAAATTACAATCAGAGCAAGCCGCCTATATCCCAATAAAATTGAAGAGCGAACTAAAACTGCCCCTAAAACACTCGATAAGATTTCTGGTTTCGTTTCTCCGTTCGACTATTT
>JBBSBG010000443.1:0-2855 GCA_038251495.1 Cytophagales bacterium | reverse complement strand
GATGCTGGAGTTAACTCGCTTGGCGGTATTGATGCGCAAGAACTGGCTCTGCTCTAAGTTGAGGTTTGCAGTTTCTAACGTAGCGGTAGTAGTTTCAATGTCGTCTTTGGTTGTAAAGGTGAGCCGCACATTGCCGAGGTGATCTTTGAGGTTGTATTGGTATTCGGGGATGGCATTGGTGGTGAGTTTGGTGATCTCAAAGTCGTTGAGTAAAAATTGTTGCCCTGCTGTAACGGGTGGGTTTAGTAATTCTCGCAAGTATTCAAAGATCAACTTGATATCATCGTCCTGTTTGACAGCTTTTCTTTCGATCTGTTCGAGCTTCAATAAAATATCTTTGTGGATAAGCACCCGTTCCCTGAGTCTTACAAAAATCTCAATAATGCGGATGCTCATCGTTATGGCTTGCTCACTCTTTAAAAACGTTAGCTAGCATCAGTACGCCATGCTCTGTATAGGAATAGGGCAATGAACCGCCCAAATGCTGTTTTGATGGTATCGCATTTTGCGATACCATGTTTTCAACTTCCTTTTCATTGAGTTGGAACATGAAGTTTTCAGGGAACCTTTCCTGATTCCGTTTTACTTGTTCTCTTAATCGTATTGACTTAACTCCATACAATTCCGCAAGGTCTCTGTCCAACATTACCTTATGTCCTCTGATCAAGTAAATCTTGTTCATCACTATTTCATCAGGTATCGCAATACTTTTGCCCATAACTATAATTTAAAGCGTTCAAAAATATCTTAAAGTTTGGAGGTCTCAAATTGCGTCCTCCAATTTTGAGGTTCCAATCTGGCACCTCAAGTTTATCCCAACGGATGGAACTTGCTCACTTCTTCGGGCAGTCCTTCCATTTCACTTTGCTGATATCTTTCTGTTAAACTGATGTAACGATGGCCAGCTAAGTATTGAAACTTTTCTAAGATTGTACATTCTCAACCATTTTACAATCACGCTTGCCCCCAACTGCTTTGCATTCACAACGAATTTATTTTGCTCAAGCAGTCTAACCATTGGCGAAGGGTTTTTACACTGCGTTTAGTACCCAAGGTTCTTTTGCTGATATGGCTATGGAAGGAATGGACTCTATGCGCAGGAATTGCTCAAAGCAATGCGTATACCGAATAGGATGATCGAACAAGTTTTTAAAAAGGTAAGAGCCAACATTGCAAAGCCATCTGGGGGAAAGCAAAACACCTACGATAATTCTAAGATCAAGGGCAATTTCTACTTTAAGGTAAACTGAATCTCTTAAAAATCCTTTACCGTCTTTAAGGTTGATCAAACATTAGTGATCACAACCAATAACTAACTAACCATTGACCCCGGACTTACCTCTTCACTTGGCCCCAACAACTTCAGCGTTCCATCTTTATCCGAGGCCATCAAGATCATGCCTTGCGATTCCACACCCATAATTTTACGGGGCGCAAGGTTTACCAACATAGTTACTTGCTTGCCTAATACTTCTTCTGGAGTAAAATGTTCAGCGATGCCACTCATTACAGTGCGAGTATCAATGCCGGTATCTACTTGAAGTTTTAAAAGTTTCTTGGATTTTTCCACACGCTCAGCAGTCAAAATTTTTCCAATGCGGATATCCATTTTAGAGAAATCATCGAAAGAGATTTCTGCTTTGGCGGGAGTGGCGGGTTGACTTTCCAATTCCATAGCACGTTTTGAGTCTACAAGTTTCTTGATTTGTTTTTCTATTACGGTATCTTCAATTTTTTCAAATAGAAGTGGCGCCTCTTTAAGCGGAGAACCTGACCTCAATACATTAGCATCGCCTGCTTGTTGCCAGGTAAGAGCCTCCACACCCAGCAAAGTTTTAAGCTTGCCCGAAGTGAAAGGCAAAAATGGTTCACCCACAACAGATAAGGTAGCTGCGATCTGTAACGAGATATTTAAAATAGTGCCCACACGATCTAAGTCAGTCTTCGCTAATTTCCACGGCTCTGTCTCCGCCAAGTATTTATTTCCTATACGCGCCAAATCAATGAAGTTGGCTGTGGCTTCTCTAAATCGAAATACTTCTATAGAAGCTGCAATCTTGTTTGGCATTTCTTTTAGGTCAGCCAAGGCTCTTTTATCTAGATCTGTTAATTCCTTTTGTTCAGGAACCTTGCCTTCAAAATATTTTTGCGTAAGCACCACAGCCCGGTTCACAAAGTTGCCAAAGATGGCTACCAGTTCGTTGTTGTTCTTAGCTTGAAAATCTTTCCACGTAAACTCACTGTCTTTTGCTTCGGGCAAATTTGTTAATAAGGCATACCGCAACACATCCGGCTTGTCTGGAAAGTCTTCGAGGTACTCATGCATTTCAATCGACCAACCTCTGCTGGTCGACATCTTATCACCTTCCAGATTCATGAACTCATTGGCAGGCACGTTGTCGGGCACAATGTATTCGCCTGTTGCATGCAACATCACCGGGAAAATAATGCAGTGAAATACAATATTGTCTTTGCCTATGAAATGAATCAGGCGGGTATCTTCATCCTGCCAATATTTTTTCCAGTCTTCTTTATCAACCTTCTCAAATTTTCTTTGCGGAGTGGCAAATTTCAGATTACCTGAATTCATCTCATCGAACAAGGCACGCGTTGCTGAAATGTAGCCGATGGGTGCATCGAACCACACATATAAAACCTTTCCTTCCGAATTAGGAAGCGGTACTTTTATTCCCCATTCCAAATCGCGGGTCATGGCGCGTGGTTGCAAGCCCGCTTCTATCCACGATTTACATTGACCATATACATTCGGTTTCCAATCATCTTTGTGCGATTTCAAAATCCATTCGCGAAGCCAAGGCTCATAATTCTCTAAAGGCAAATACCAATGCTTGGTT
>JBBSBG010000442.1:0-2860 GCA_038251495.1 Cytophagales bacterium | reverse complement strand
CATTGGGAGTGCATATACACTAACCATTATTGACGATTGCATTTTGGGCGGTAACTATATTGGTCAAAGAAATTCAGTGAACGTTTCTGGTATTAAAATTACAAGCTCCGATTGCGAAGCATACGTGTTGTCGAATTGGAACATAAACGTTTTTAATGACGATACGCCCATGGATTTAAGGTTTGTTGACAATGGAGATAACACCCTCACCATTCCAGTGCAGGAAGAACAAAATTTAGATCCCAGTCAGGCAACGATTCAAGGATTTGGAGTGGTTGATCCTGCCACCCGAAAAATAATCATGACAATAACCTTGGCAGATTTTACGAACCAGCCACAGGTAACAATTACTTACATACCCGATTGAGATATGAAAAGTGCATATAGTTTTTTAGCCATCTGTCTCTTACTCCTGATTTCTTGTTCCGAAGATATTGTGCCTTCTCCTTATACCTATACCCAGGTATTTACAGGAAAAAATAGTAAAACGTGGGCTGTTAGATTTCTTGAGGAAACACTAAACGGAAATGTGGTCGATCGATTTACGATTAGTTGCGCAACGGACGATAAGTATATTTTTTACGCAAACACAGAAAGAAAGTACGAAGCACTTACAGGCACAAGAAAGTGTAATCCAACATCTGAAGCAGGTACGATTGAAAATGTTTGGTCTTTTACAAATTCATCGGCAACGCTCACTATGTTACTGCCATTTTTTTCTACAACCAATACACTGCCATTTATTGTTCGCGAAGCAGAAAAGAAGACTTTAGAAATAGAGATTTTTTTGGATGAAGAGAATACACAGAGTTATAGAATTCATTTCGAATCAATAGCCGAAGAATAGAAGCCGATGCGGGTATTATTTATTTTCATTGGAGTTTTATTCGTGCAGGGTTTGTTTGCCCAAACGGTTCCACAGCGCGAGTGTGCCACCATGCAGCAAGATAGTATCAATAGGGCTCGTTTCCCTCAACGTGGAACGCTTGATGAGTTTGAAAATGCACTGCAATTAAAAATACGAGATCTAAATAGAAGAAAAGCAGCCGGTGAGCGGGTTGAAGCGATTATTCTTTCCATCCCCATTGTTGTTCACATTGTGCATAATGGCGAAGCAGTAGGTAGTGGTTTTAATATTAGTCAAGCTCAGGTGCAATCTCAACTTACTGTGCTTAATGAAGATTTTAGAAAAAAGTTTGGTACACCTGGCTTTAACAATAACCCGGTAGGAGCAGACATAGAAGTTGAATTTTGTCTTTCACCGGTAGATCAAAATGGTACTTTGCTAACAGAGCCTGGCATTCACAGATACAATGGAAATAAAGCATCATGGACACGCAACGAAATTGAAAATCAATTGAAGCCTGCTACTATCTGGAATCCTAACTTTTTTTACAATGTGTGGACGGTAAAGTTTGGTGGCATTGATAACAATCTATTAGGGTACGCACAATTTCCCGATCAATCGGGTTTATCAGGACTCAACGATGTTGGTGGTCCGGGCTCAACCGATGGGGTTGTTGTGCAATACACTTCGTTCGGTTATTTATTTCCAAACCAACAGGCACCTTACAATCGAGGGCGAACCTTGGCGCATGAAACAGGTCATTGGCTTGGCCTTCGTCATATATGGGGCGATGGTGGTTGCGCTGCCGATGATTTTGTTGCCGACACGCCTTTGCAGGGAAGTGAAAGTCGCGGTTGCCCAACTAATAAATTAAGTTGTGATGGAGTTTCATTGGCGATGGTTCAAAATTATATGGATTACTCTGATGATGCTTGCATGAATATTTTTACGGAAGGACAGAAGACCCGAATGCGTGCCGTTATGAGTATGAGCCCGCGCAGAAAATCCTTGCTTGATGGTAATTTATGTAACCCAATTGTTGCCGATGTACCGGTAGCAAATTTTACATCCGACAGGCAAGAAGTATTGAAAGGTGGTGAAGTAAGCTTTACCGATCTCTCTACCAATTTTCCAACCTCGTGGCAATGGGTATTTGAGGGTGGTGATCCATCAACTTCTACCAATCGCAATCCAAAACCAAAATATAATCTGCCCGGCACCTACAAAGTTTCTTTAATAGCAACCAATAGTTTAGGTCAATCGCCTATAAAAGAAATTGAAAGTTACATAGTAGTTTCTGAGGAAGGTTTGTGTAGCAGTGCCACAAATTTTAAAACAGGTAATACCTCGGTAACTCTTCCACTTTCTGATTTTGGAAATTATACAGGCTATTTAACCGGCCACAATAGTTTAAAATCTAAGGCTGTATCGGAATTTTTTAAAAATACGCCAGGCTATTTATTTGTAAGCGGTGTTGAGATAGACTTCGGAAAAATTTATTCAAGTAGTGAAGATGCAACCGTAACCGTCACGTTATGGAATGCACGCGGTCCGCAAAATGCACCAGGCTCAGTTGTTGAGCAGAAAGTAATTTTGTTAAAGCAAATTCAAGATGACATTGCAGCGGCACGCCCCACCACATTTGTTTTCGATCGCGAAACCCCGGTATTTGGAAGACCTTTTCAAATAGGAGTTGAACTTAATTATGATAGGGGAGATTCAGTTGCTGTTAAATCTTCCGCCAACGGAGAATCCAATAATGCAACATCGTGGATTCAGGATAAAGATGGTTTTTGGACTCCTTATTCAATTGCATTGGGAGCAAACATTGCTATGAAAATTAAGGCCATCGTTGGAGTAAATCCTTCCGTTCAGGTTTCGGCTTCCAAACTTTTGGTGGCGCCAGGCGAAGAGGTGATACTTAACGGAAAAGGAGCGAGTGTTTTTGTTTGGAATTCAAATGATGGTGTGATTAATAATTTTGCGGGACCGCAATTAACGGTAAGACCTACT
>JBBSBG010000441.1:0-2871 GCA_038251495.1 Cytophagales bacterium | reverse complement strand
GCAATATCGGTGATGGGATGATATTGAGAAGAACTACCTTTCTCAATTCCATTTCTATTTCAAGCATCGTCTCCCGTTTTCGGGGGCGATGCTAACCTGATCCGTTTGAGTTACACAATTATGAATACCTCTAAAAAACTCCCACTAAAGTTGTATCGCGCCCAAGGCGGGAGACGATACGTGACGAGAAACGAAAATGTCAGGCCTTGTGACCTGACATTAGAAATCTTAAGGCTAAACAACCTCAATCCAAAATCTCAGTAATCGGTTGACCCGAGCAGCCACTTGGGAATTTTATTTTTAGCAGCACTGAAAGTGTAGGTGCAATATCGGTGATTGCATGATATTGAGAAGAACTACCTTTCTTAATTCCATTGCCATAAAACAAAATGGGAATGTGTGTGTCGTAGCTATACCCTGAACCATGCGTAGAACCTGTAACGCCACCCCAAGCCAACCAACCCGGCTCGAGCGCAAAAAGAATATCGCCACAACGCTTGGAATAAAATCCACGCACTACATTCCCACGAATGCCCGGGTCACTAGTGCTTACTTGCCGCAAGGTAGATGTTGAATAAACCTGAGCAACTCCTTCGGTTGAAAGTAAAAAATTTGTGATCAGTTCTGTCGCGACCAACAAATCCACACCCGATGATTTAGGATCTTCGCTAAACGCACTTTGGTTAAGATAAATTTGATCACTCGTTACTTCTTCAAGCAGTAATTTGTTAGGAAAATATTTTTGCAAATGTTCATTCAATGTAGCCTTTACATAGGCAGGTCGGAAATACCCAGCCGGAATGCGCAAGTCTTTTAAATATTGTGGTACATGCGCCACGCCATGATCAGAAGTTAGAAAAACCGTGTACGCGCCTTTGCCAACTTCCTTATCTAAGAAAGCAAAAAACTCTTCTAATGTTTTATCTAATCGTAAGTAAACATCTTCCACCTCTACGGCATCAGGTCCCATTGCATGGCCAACCGCATCGGTACTGGAAAAAGAAACGGCCAGAAAATCTGTTATATCATCCTTTCCTAAATTTTCACCCAGCAATGCCGCTTTTGCAAAATCCGCAACCAGATTATTTCCAAACGGTGTCATCGCAAGTAAACTGAACTCTCCCATTTGTTTGCGCAACTCCGCCAAATTATAAGGAAATACAGGTTTGTTTTTGCCCTTCCACCTCCCTTCATAGGGCGAATCGTCTGGGGCAGACTCAACATATTGATTTACAGGAAGCAGTGTGTTCCACTCCTGATTCAAATACTTATCAGCCAATTTTTGACCGTTAAACTTTGTTACCCAATCCGGAAGTTTTTGCATGTAATAGGTACTGGTAATCATATTTCCATTTCGGCCATCATACCAGTAAGCACCATCGGGTGTATGCCCTGCGGGTAATGCAGCGCCTCTATCTTTAATAGAAACGCCCACCACTTTGGCTCTTTGCTGTGTTGAAAGTTTAAGTTCGTCTGTAATAGTTGTTGAAAGCATTCGCCAAGGTGAAACTGCCCCACCTGCTTCTGCACCCACGGTCTTTTGGTTCTCGTCACTCACACAATTCACATTTGTTTTTGAAGTGCGATCGTACCAATCATTACCAACAATACCATGTATGGAAGGTGTGGTACCCGTATAAATAGAAGCATGACCAGGTCCTGTTTCTGTTGGAACATAATTATAGTGTGCATTTTTCAGCATGAAGCCTTCATTCATCAATCGCTTAAAACCATTCTCACCAAATTTACTTTCGTATCGATAGAGGTATTCCTGACGCATCTGGTCAACAACAATCCCTACAACTAGTTTGGGTTGATTTTGTGAAAACAAAGAGCCACTGATGAGCGCCAAAAAAGGTAGTAATTTAAGAGTCTTCATAATATGCAATTATCCTCAATTTAAGCAAGATTATAATAACCCTGATGTTAAAGTTACGTGAAAGGTCAGATTCAGTTATTAACCCAGATTATGCATTAGGATGCATAATCTGCCCGTAGGGTTGACAAAACATTGCTGGTGCAAATGTTTTGTCAAGTTTAAACCTGACAATGAAAAGCACCAATGGGAAAAATATTTTTCAACGTAAGTAGTTGATTTTCATTCGTCAAATTATGCAAATGCATTTCTATTGTATAATGTGGGATTAACTAATTCGTATAAAAAAAGAGCAATCAGGCGTCATACCGCTTGGAGTGGTCTAATGTCTTTTAATTCGCATTACAATAAATGCGATCATAGTCCTCCTCTTCATAAGCCTGCCTACGCACCAGTTTACCAGCACTGTCATAATAGATAACAACATATATAGCCGCTTCTTCCACACTTTTCTCAGTAAAATAAAATGGTGTTTCGGCTGTACCTAAATTTACAATATCATGGAAGGTTGGTGGAATAATCAATCCCTTTCGGTTACTAATAACCCCGTAATAATTTTCGCGATGTACGCGAGCTAAATTTTCATCAACACTATTTCGCAGCCAGGTAAAATCCCGAATCCGATCTAGAATGATTTCATCTGTTTCGAAATTAAACAGCGTCCATTGAAAATTTTTCTTCACCCAAATCACAGATTTATCCCAAGGCACTACTTCTGAATATTCAAACCGAGTAATCGGTTTTGTATCCCATCCAATCACTCCATAAAATCCATCTTTGTAGGCAATTAAATGCTTGCCATCCAACATGGTAACATTTCGTTCATAAATGGGCTTAATCAACTTGCGCGATGCGAGATCAAATAAGCCGAACTTTTTTTCTTTGAGCAATGAAAGGTTTCCGGTTTGATTTTGAATGATGGCATCCATTTCAACAGGCACTACTTCTTTTCCATTTCTTCCTAACACTCCCCTTCTATTTCCTTTGGCTACTAT
>JBBSBG010000440.1:0-2889 GCA_038251495.1 Cytophagales bacterium | reverse complement strand
TCAAAATGAAGAAATTTTTAGTTTTCCTCTTACTGGTTGGTTGCACATCTTCTGAATCAACCCATCGGGAGATTAATTCTCACAGTATTGTTGAAATAAAAGTTGATGTGGATACGTCTAATTTTTTTCCATGGAAGGATGTTGTTGATCACATTACCCCAATACAGCTTGAAACAAATGCTGATTGCCTAATAAGCTATGTAAGCAAACTTATTGTGATGAATGATCGAATTTATATTTTCGATAAAAGGCAACAAGAGTTGTTTATCTTTCATAACAATGGTCGATTTGAAAAGAAACTTAATAAACAAGGTGGTGGGCCTGGAGAGTATAGAGAGATGCGCGACATTCAAATTGATGCGAATGGAAATATCTGGGTTCTTGATTATAATTCTATTAAAGAATATTCTCAGAATTTTGATTTGAAGGATGAGATCAGGTTCAGTTTTACTGATAAGCGCGACCTCTATGTTAATGCAATGCAATTTGTTGTGTTTGAAAATTCGTATGTTTTGTGGACTGGTGGAGCCGAGATCATGAAAAATAGTGATTATCGCCAGCACAATATGTATAGAATCAATAAAAAGGGTCAAATTATTGATTCTTATTTTCCAGTCAATATCAAAACTGTTGGTAATCCTGTGTTCTTTAAGTTTGGTGACACTTACATTATGCGGCCTTGGGATTTTAGAGATAGAACGGTTTATGAGTTAACAGCAGACTCAGTGAGAACAAAATATCGCGTTGAGTATTTGTCTGGAAATATGCCAGAGAATTTTATCAAGCCATCATTGCTCGATGCCTTTGAGTTTAACAGGGTTCTGTCAGAGACAAGCTATGCAATTGGAATTGAAGATGTGATAGAGGGCGATGAATTTGTCTATTTTACATTTTTTCAAGGCGACCGGATTCGTTCTGTTTTATACGATAAAATAACCGGTAGTTCACGAGTTGGCAAAGTACATTTATCAAATTTTGCGCCACCTTATGTTCAATACGCTTCCGATGATAATTTTTATGGAACGATTGAGGCAGGTGAGTACGTCTCTTTAGAGTTAGGAGAAAATACCATCCCGAAAATTGAAAATGTAAATTCTGATGATAATCCCATTGTTTTTCTTTATAGTTTTAAAAGATTTTAGTAATAAGTTATTTTATGCAGTTTTATTGCTGTGTGTGGGTTCAATAATCGTTTTCTTTTTTAGATATCAAAGTTTGATTAAGGCATTTGATACTCTTGACAGAAAAATTGATGCTTTAGTGATTGTAAACAACAATCTTGAATCCGATTTATTACGTTCTATCAGACTTGAGAAAACGTCTTTTAGTTTTAATGAATTGCTAATATCCTATAAAGATGACAGACCTAAAGGAACTCAATATGATAGTATTTTGCTAAAGTCGCTTAGATAAATCTAAACTTCTGATTTATAAATTTAGTAGTTCAGAGTGTGTTGAATGTGTCAGAGATCAGTTCCAAAGACTGAATCGTTTTATGTTTGATGATAAAGAATATAATGTTGTAATAGTTATGTCCTTTCTAAATTTAAGAGAATTTCGCCAGTACGCTTCTTCTTTTAAATCTGAGTTTCTTTTTTTTGGCGAGCCGAGCAAATTTCCAGTCGCAGATCATTCATTCTTTGTATTAGACGAATCAGGTTTTCCGAGAAAATTCTTTTTTCCAAACTCTGATAATGGTGAATTAACGGATAGATATTTTATTACTCTTCTTGAAAATTGATTTAAAAAATGCGCGTTGTCCAATCTTTTTGGAATCCAGCCCAAAAACTTGGGAATGGTGGTTTTAAAACGTTAGAACATCACCTTCAAAGTTGGGCACTCAGCTCACTCACCCTTGCCCGATTCTATCCCGACCTACACTTAGTTACAGACCAAATTGGCAAACATATACTGATTGATATTCTCAAACTACCTTACAAAACTTTTTCATTAGAGTTCGAAAATTACCAGCCGATTATTGCCGGTGAGCCTTGGACGATAAAAAAACTGCTCGCCTACACAACGCAAGAAGAACCCTTTATCCATGTTGACAGTGATGTTTATATCTGGCAGCCTTTTCCAAACCATGTTCTTGGTGCACCCTTGGTTGCGCAGAACAGGGATTGTGATCTTGCATTTTATAAAGAGGCATACACAGGAATTGCGCAAAATTTTTCTATTGTGCCTAACTATCTGAAAGGATTAAACAAAATATATGGGGCAAACGCTGGGATAATTGGCGGCAATGATTATCGTTTTTTTAAAAGCCTTTATAGTGAAGTTACTTCATTTCTGATAGCCAATAAAGAAGCCATTGCCTCCGTAAATGCAGATTACCTAAGCACATTTGTTGAACAATCGATGTATTATTATTTCAGCGGAGAGACACGTAGAGATATTCAATATTTATTTGATTTTATTGTAGAGGCACGGGATGATCCACCCATGCAGCAATTTGCGCAGTTGCCGGATCAATGCAGCTATATCCATTTAATGCTTAGTAAGTCCAATTCTTTGATTTGCGAATTGTTGAGCCAGCGCATTAACATTGACTTTGGCATCTATAATGAAGCCATCAAAAGCTATATAAGCAATATTGACAGCTATAAAATTGTTACAGAAGGTAAGGAAGCTATCGATAGATATCAGAGAACGAATGGACTTTTCAAAGTGCTTTCTGCCAAATTTGAGTTGGAAGTTTTTAATGGACGTGATGTAGCCGAAACTTTTATATACGCTGAACAAAAGCTACCTGCCGATATATTGGCTTGCTTAAAAGATGTCTATCAATTTGAATCCGAACGATCAGTATTTGTTGAAGACTTCAATTGGCAAAATTTCAAAGATCATTCATTGCTTGTTAGCGATATTATTTCTTTGGGTAAAGAT
>JBBSBG010000439.1:0-2891 GCA_038251495.1 Cytophagales bacterium | reverse complement strand
TCAAGCAGATACCTGATTACATCTGTAGTAGTGACAATCCCGACTAATTTTTGATCATCGCTAGCATCAACTACGGGCAAAGCGTGAAATTCCTCAACCGCAAGTATTTCTGCTACATGGCGAATGCTTTCATCAGATTTTACAACGCGCGGTTTATGCGACATTACCTGGCTTAGTGTTAGCATATCCCACACGGCTTCGTCAGCATCTTCTTGCCCTTCATAAATATTACTAAAGGTTAGTCGGCTTAAATCTGTTTTGCTGATGATACCAACCAGCTGATTCTTATGAACAACCGGCACGTGCCGTACCCCAAACTCTTTAATAATTTCTTGAACGTCCATTAATTTACTTTCGATTTCCACAACGTGAAGACTCTTTGTCATGATGGTACTCACTGGCTCGCGCTTTTTCATTCCTTTAGGGGTTAAATTTTACAACTATTTCTTTTGCCTAAAGATAGTTGTCTCACACCCTCAGGCTATGAGTTAGATCAAATGAAAAAATGACTTATGTCATTCCCACACAACCATGTCATGCTGTGTATGATACCAACTAGCATATTTAGGCAAGTGAATTTTCTCCACCTCATTGCGCTTCACTTTCATGGTGGGTGTTAGTAATCCATTTTCAATACTCCAATCATCCTTCATCACTACTATTTTTTCCAACTTCTCATACGACTCAAGTGCTGGGTTCACTTGTTGAAGTGATTGGGTAAGACTTTGTGTAAGGTCAGTTTTTGATTTTGTTTTACCCGCAGCAGAGATAACCGCTAACGCGATGGGTTGTGGAATGCCCATGCCCACCACACAAATCTGTTCGATGTCTGGGTTGCTCAGTAATCTCATTTCGATGGGCGTGGGCGAGATGTATTTTCCTTTATCAGTTTTAAATTGATCTTTTACACGGCCGGTTATTTTTAAGTAGCCATCACTAGAGATTTCACCCTGATCACCGGTTTTTAAATAACCTTCTTCATCGAAAAGTTCTTTACTTAGTTCCGGTTCTTTATAATATCCTGTCGTGAGGCCAGGACATTTTACGCGAATCTCACCGCCATCAGCAATCTTAACTAAAAGCCCATCAAAGGGTTTGCCAACAGTTCCAAGTCTGTTAGCATCATTGCGATTGAAGTGCGCATAAATGCAATCTTCCGTCATGCCATAAGCTTGTAGAATGCGCACCCCGATTTTCTCATACCATTGCAGCAAGTCGACTGATATTGGCGCAGCTCCACTAAAAATTTGTTTTGCACGTGAGAGACCCAGTCCTTTTTTAATTTTATTTCTGATTAGTGAATTAACCAAGGGTATAGCGAGGAGCGTGTCCAGTTTTTTCTGTGGAAGTTTTTCCAAAATCTTTTCCTGAAATTTTGCCCAGATTCTGGGGACGGCAAAAAAATGTGTGGGCTGTGTGTCTGATAAATTTTTAGGGAACGACTCTAACGTTTCGGGAAACGAAAACATGCCACCCTGGTAAATACCCATCATTTCAATTCCCATGCGTTCAGCAATGTGACTCATTGGTAAGAAAGAAAATAAGCTTGGATGCAGTTGAATACCGAGTTCTTTTACTCCCTGGGTTACCGTTTTATCAAATGCAGAAGAAGTATGCATAACCCCTTTAGGCTTGCCTGTAGTTCCGGATGTGTACATAATGGTAAGCAACTCGCTACCCTTCCACACATGCGGTTCGCTAATAGGCTCAAACTTTTTAACCCATTGCTCCCAGATATTTTCTTCAACGGTATCATACGAGGACATGCCTAGCTTAATTACGTTTGAAGGGATGCCCGACTTTTGCTTTTTATAGTCATCAAGCTTGCCAACAATAATTAGTTTGGATTCACTATGCTCTAAAATCTGTTGAATAGAATCAGCAGTTAGCGTTGCATACATGGGTACTGAAATATGACCGGCCATCATAATTGCCAAATCGGCCATTACCCAATGCGCACAGTTTTTAGAAATGAGGGCTACATTACTTCCTTTCGGGAAATTTTGTGATTGTAATCCATTGGCGATTCGCCTTATTTCATCCCCGGCTTGCTGATAAGTCCAGGTTTTCCATTGCCCGTTAAAAGGCTGGCGAAGAAATAATTGATTTGGGATCTCTTTTTCCCATTTTAAAAACTGCGAAAGTGGGGTTGTATCATTCATTGCAATCGATTTAATGAACCTATTTAGCAATAAATGTTTGAAAACGAAAGTAAAATCTTATGAACCGGCTTTTATACTGGCTGATTTTCTGGTGAGAAATTCTATCAAAAATTTCTTATTTGATCCAAATCATGAAAGTTAAGCGCTTTCAAGCGAACACCCACTGTAAACTCGTGTGTGGTAAATTGTGTTCCCACTGATTTTTGAGTGGGTAATTCAAATACATAACCAACCCTCAAATTATCGCCCAGGTTTATCTGAGCCAGCAATCCATACGTTGCTAAGTCGCGGGAGAACACCCCGATTGTATAACTGTCATCAATCCGCAAGGTGGCCGCGTAATCCAACGAAACCGGAGTACCGGGTACCACACGTGCCAATATCCAGGGCTTTAACTTAATGCGATACGAAAGTTGAAACACGGTAGCAACAATTCCATAAGCATGCTGATTGTATAAACTTGTGCTTAAAGATTCAACTGCGGAGTTTGCTTTTAACATCTTGGGCACCGATAGTCCTACCATAAACTTTTCATTGTGCAAAATCAGTCCCCCACCAAAGTTGGGCTTCCAAAGATTTTGGTTTACAAATTTAGTATCGGCCGGGTTTATGGTTAAGCCACTGTAGTCACTGGAATAGTTGATGGCGCCACCTTGCAATCCAAATGATAAAGTGAGGTCATTGTTTAAAGGAAGATGATACGCGTAGGCAACCGATATTTCCGTTGTT
>JBBSBG010000438.1:0-2902 GCA_038251495.1 Cytophagales bacterium | reverse complement strand
TTGATAGGCCGCGCAACCAAGCAACACAGGCATAGCCACCAGCCATTTGATCCATCGTACATTTCCATTGCCATATTTATGCGCAAGCGTTTGCCCAAAGGTTAAGCCACTTACAATTGTAATGCGAGCCGAAACTTCTTGTAAGACAAAACAAGCGACAGTTGCAAACGCGATCGCCCATAATAATTCAATTTGAAAACGTGATCCTGCGGCAATGGCTGTTGTAATAGTACCCGGCCCAATAAAGGCAGCTGAAATAACAGACCAGAGAATAACACTTGAGATTTTTGAAGATGATTTCAAATAGAAAAATTTAAGCCATGAATATTCATCAAAATAATTGAAGAATGAAAGCAATCTGAAACATACTGGGTATAAAAAACAAAAACCCCGGCTCACACCGGGGTTTCACTCCACTCAAACCACCTCTTAAAAACTCAAACTCTTTAGTTGTGCTTTTTCTTTTATGGCTTTAATCATGGCTGCATCTAGCATAGAGTCACTTACTTCTTTGGGCGTATTCACAACGATATACTCCTGGCGTTTTTTATTAAGTGTTTGTATTTCATCCTGAATCTGTTTCCGTTCATCAGCTTTTTGCTTAATGTACACTTGACGTTGAGTTACGCTCATTCCCTTCATCTCTTTTGGCAAGTCTTCATCTTTTGCTTTCGCGATAGCTTGCTCATCTTCTTTGGCCGCATCCACCAAATCCCAACTTGAGTTCTTATAAGCGTGTGTACTTTTTGAAATTGCTCGCTCTACTTTGTTTGCTTCGCCATAGCTACGCGCATTGCTATCCTGCGCTGACTGCATTTCTTTTTTTGAAGCCCCACTTGATCCATAATACACATACGTGCTATTCAATTTATCATTCAATGCACTGATCTTCTCGTCATAAGGTGAAGAAATGTAAACTGTTTTTCGGTCCTGTTGAATACTCATAAATGTACCTCCGGTAATATCCGCTCCATCTTTCCAATTGGTGCGTAAGCCTTCATCAAAAGGTCCACAGTAAATAGTATTTACCACCACGCTTTTTTCACGCGCCAGTGCGCCTGCTGTTCGGTAAGAAACCCTACCTTGCGTGAAGGGTTCGTTTCCTGCAATGAAAATCATTTTTAAATCATTCGAAGATGCACTCCAGGCTAATTGGTTCAGCGAACTATTGAGTGCCTGACCACAAAATTCATTACCTCCATTTGTAGAAAGAGAAAATAGTTTTTCAGAAATCAAATCAAGATCATCTGTAAGACCACTTACCTGGCGAATATAACCTTCGGAGGAAGGAAGACCATCGTTACCATATTCATAAAGAGCTATTTTAATATTTGGTCTCTTTCCATCAGCACATTTTGCCAATGCTAGTTCGTTTACAATTTTCCATAGTTGCGATTTGGCCTGGTCTATCAGTCCATCCATGCTATTGCTAGTATCGAGTAACAATGCAAGTTGAATACTTTGATCTTTTGCTACCGTTTTGACTTCGGGCATTGTAGTAAATGCACTTAAATGCACAAAGAAAATAATGGCAATTGCTGTAAGTATATGGTTCTTAACCTTACTTACTTTAGTGGGGGCTTGTGTTTTCATTTTGTTTTTTTGTTAAAGTTTACGCTTAAAAAAGAGTAAGGGTATCTGAACTTAGTGAGCCCGTAGTTTGATTGAGCGAAACCACCTAATGGCCGAGTGAAGGTTGCGATTCGGCCTAAACAGTCAGAAAATCGTATAAATTATTATGGTAACTTTCCGAAGAATCGATTTATAATCATCATTAAATACGAAATGAAACACTCCTTGCTGTTATGTATTTTAATAAGTCAATTATTGGCCGGAACTTGCTATGGGCAAGAAGAACAAAAAAAAGATTCGTATAAAAGTTTTAAGAGTCGTTCATCTCAACGGGGTATTGAGCAATTGTTAGCAGAAGCGAATACTCTTAAATCTAATAACCCCGCTAAAGCGCTTACTAATGTGCAGGAAGCGTTAGGGATGAGTTTGGCTCAACAGGATATCTTCAATGAGTCCAAATGCTATTTACTGATTGGTGAAATTAACGCAGGCATTTCCGAATGGAGCCTTGCGCTAACTAATTTTGAACGAGCCTATAAAAAATTAAAACCGGAATATGTTACTACACCAGAATACAGAAGTTCATCACGCGGATTAGCAAATGCTCATCTTAAACTTGCCCACTACACTGAAGCATTGCGATACTATCAAGAAGCAATAGCCTTGCAACCAGATGCAAATCAACTGGCGGAAGGTCAGCTCGACATATCTGAGGTGTACTACCAAATGAAAAACTATCCTGCAGCTTTGAATGCTGTTGAAGAAATTAAACTCAATACAAAACTGAAGAATGAATTACTGGCGGGAAAAATTCAAAATCAAAAAGCTAAAATTTATGCCCGGCTAAATGAAGTTGATAAAGCCAATGATTTGTATCAATCGTCACAACAAAAACTCCGGTCGTCCGGAAACGCTGCTCCTAAAGTTGAAGCGGAGCGCGAACTTCAAAACACAAAAGAAGAAATATCAGGTGCTTTAGTTGAACAAAAACGCTTTGATGAAGATATTGCTTTACGCAATCAGTCAATCGACTTTAATCTGGAATCCAATAACCTAAATGCGGTATCAAAAGATAAAATTGAGCTAAGTAAATCGCTGGCCGCAAAAGGAGAAACCAATAGTGCTATTCGCGAATTGGAAGAAGCCGCAACTATTGCTGACACAATGAATAATCCGGTAGAAAAAGCTAATGCTTACCTGAATCTTGCAGATCTGTATGAAAAAAGTAATCAACCAACCCAGGCAATTTCAACCTACAAAAAATATAGTGCTGCGGTTACTCAAAGTCAAATACAAAATGAAGGTCTTCAAAAAGAACGAGCCGATTTAA
>JBBSBG010000437.1:0-2915 GCA_038251495.1 Cytophagales bacterium | reverse complement strand
TTATTGTGAGGCATTTGTTAACGCGGGTGACTCCGTCATACGCTCATTAGCCTCTATGCACCACAGTAATTCGTTCATGAAAATGCTTGTAAGATTATTCATTACATCCTGATCGGCAGCAACACCTTTCTGGTCAAACGCTTCCGCAACGTTTGCTATCGGCAACGAAGCAGGCACAGTCCAGGCATGCATTTTCCAAAGAACAAATTGTAAAGTAATCAATGCCTGTGAGCCACCGAATTGACCAGATGAAACTGTGGATATAGCAATTGGCTTGTGGTGCCACTCATCATACAATAGGTCAATCACATTTTTTAAGCTTGCCGGAATACTGCCATTATACTCAGGCGTAACGATGATTACCCCATCTGATAATTTTATCTTCTCGGCAAATTGCATCATCATTTCCGTTGGGTTTTTCTGCAACCTCAATCGCTCGTCAAAGACTGGAAACTTGTACTCTCTCAAATCAATGATTTCGGATTCAGCCAGTTTATTTTCTTGTATATAGTGCTGCAGATAGAGCGCCACCCGATGACTCTTGCGGCCATCTCTCACGCTTGACGATAGTATTGAAATATGGGCCATGCTTTTTATTTTTTTTAGTTAGAGTTCATTAATTAGAGCTCAATAATCTTGGCTTGTGACTGTTTTAATAATTACAATTCTTATTGAACATTCATCCCGCCATCAACTACCTGCGTGGTGCCCGTAATAAACTGGCTGTCATCGCTGGCCAGAAACAAAGCCAGTTTTGCAATATCAACGGGCTCTGCATATCGCCCGAGAGGTATGGTTAACTCCAGTTGTTCTTTTACCTCGGCTCCATGCCCTGGTGAAAATCCCTCTTCCAGTGAACGCATCATTCGATTATCCACAGGCGATGGGTGAATACTGTTTACCCTAATTTTTCGGGGCGCAGCTTCAACAGAAGTAGCTCGCATAATACCCACACTGGCGTGTTTGCTGGTGATGTAGGCGCTAACATTGGGGCTTCCAAGCAATCCGGCAACGGAGGATGTGATGATGATGCTCCCTCCGTCTTTCATGTGAGGCAACACATATTTATTACCTAACCAAACACCTCTTACATTAACAGCCATCACTTTGTCAAACATTTCTTCCGGGTAATCGATGATTGGTTTTACTACACCCTCAATTCCGGCATTGTTAAAAAAGACATCAATTTTTCCAAACGCATCAACGGCTTGTGTAACGTAGCGTTGAACGTCTGCCGATTGGGTTACATCGGCCACACAATACTTCACGGCTTTGCTTCCCAATTCTTCAGTAGCTTTTTTTAGTTCATCTTCCTTCAGATCTACCAGTAATACACTGGCACCTTCTGCTAAAAAAAGCTGTGCGGTTGTTTTACCAATACTGCCCGCGCCACCCGTAATGATGACAACTTTGTTTTTTAATTTCTCCATATAAAAAGTGTTTCAAGTGATGCGTATCTGTGTTGGTAACTCGTTTCGAATTAAAAACTTATCACGGCCTCGATATTAAATCCATTAAATTTTGCTCCCGCAAATCTTCCGGACCAGGCAGTTCCTGTATATTCTTGATTTACGTATTCCACTTTCGCTAAAATGTTTTTTGAAATAAACCATCCGCCACCAACATTAAATCTGTCAATTTCAAGATTGCTGGCTGCACTCTCACGGGCTTTACCTTTTACTGAATTATATCTTCCTGCTATGTAAAACTTTTCTTCGTTCCCAAAGCGATACACTAACTCCGCTGCCAACTGGGTAAAGGCGCCTTCCTTATCAACGATAGGCTGCGTAAACGTATTACTTCCACTGGCCAGCTCATAAATACCAAAGAATTCAAGTCCTTTAAATTTTATGAAAGGGTTAATTTGTAAAGCGGTAAGTTTTGTGAAGCGTGCGTTGTAACGACCATCGAAATCAGAGCCCTCAGAATTACCCAACAAATCTGGCTGTGTCTGCAAGACATTGTAGTAACGGCTACCGGCACGGTCGCCTCCATATAACCAGGTTCCAGTGGTAGTACCCTTGTTCAAATAGAAAGATCCCGTTAAACGAATTCTCAAATCATCGTTGAGTTGTTTATCAAAACCTAACTTTCCATAAAGCGAGGGTTTATTATCAGATGTATTTGTAACAACAACATTTTGATTGAGTTTACCATTGGTAACACCAACCACAAACAAGAGTCCATTTACTTGAACAGTAGCTTCACCAAATGCTTCAGTCGAAAAGGAATCCATAATGTAATTTCCTATAAAGGGATTATAAATCGCCCGGGCATTATCCGATCTTCTAAAGTGCGCATCGCCATAATTAAATTCGTCCAATCCAATTGTGAAAGTGGTGTACTTCATAACGCCTTCCAGAAATCCATCACGAACAAAATCCAGTTTATCAATTTGAATGTGTCCACCCTTTATCCAGGTTTCGTTATGGTGTCTTGATGATAGATAAGTTCGCAAATGCATGCGAACACCATCTAACAGTTGCACATCGAGGTTTAGATTGGCCGATGGTAAATTAAAATTGGTTCCCAACTCCACCAGGTTGTTAGCATTATTACTTTGGTTCAGTCCCTGAAACTGCATGGAGAAATCGCCTCCAACGCGAACTTTAACTCCATCAAAGTTTACCGTGTCAATCTTGCTCGTTTCAAAAACATTCACACCGAGTTTGTTATTTAGTCTGAAGAATTGCAAAGTAGGTTGTTGGCCATTTGCCAGAAAGGAAATAAAGCAGAAAAGCAAGAGTAGTTTCGTTCTCATAATACTATAGACTGTTGAGATTGCTGTTTGAATAGACCATGGTAAAGTCCAATGTAACGGCATCGCCTGTTTTCATTGCACCCCACATGAAGGATGGTGGCTCTACCTTATAGTCAGACATTTTCAACGATTCAGTTCCTGAACAACCGATTGT
>JBBSBG010000436.1:0-2919 GCA_038251495.1 Cytophagales bacterium | reverse complement strand
AGTCGATCGTAGCGCGGCACGTTGCTGGAAGTTGAGTACTGGAAGTTAACCAGATGTTGAACCCGATCGCTTTGCTTGAAGAGAAACTTCTGCAAGAAGTCGTATTGTTTGTAGCCGCTAAACTTCTGGGTGTATGGATCATCATTGGTAAGCAACACATCGCCCGAGTTATCGGCAGCGCGTTCGGCATACACATTACGAACCCAATACTCTTCGCCCAATGCTTTGTTTATTTTTTTGCCCATCCGTAAGTCTCCAAAATCGCTAATGGTAAAGGAAGAGAATGATGCGAATCGTTTGCCGCCAATATTAAGATCAATGTGACCTGTTTTTTCATTGTTAGCGCTTCCGAAACGGACAAACGTATTTCCTGAAACATTTACTTTCTTATCATTCGCTAGCTCTGGGTTTCTTGTAAAGAAATGGACAACGCCACCTAACGCATCACTTCCGTAGACAGTTGAGGACGGGCCAAATAAAATTTCCGCGCGGTCCAGCACATTATTATCCATGGTAATAATGTTTTGCAAATGACCACCTCTATAAATAGCGTTGTTCATCCGAACACCATCAATCATAAGTAATACTCGGCTTGCTTCAAACCCCCGAATTATTGGACTACCACCACCTTGCTGACTGCGTTGCATGGCCACCTGCCCCGTGTTTTGAATTAGATCTGCTGAAGTTTGCGCATTCAGATTTCTGATTATGGATTGATTAATGATCTGCACTTGCTGAGCCACATATTTTCGCGGCTCAGCAATTTTGTTTGCCGAGATTACTACCTCATCTAAGTAAGAAGTTTTTGTGGTGTCAATTTTTTCCTGAGCCGACAAAGGGATGACAAAGGTTATCAAAAGCAATAGTATATATATTGATTTCATTTCTTTTATCTAAGAATTGTAAAATGATAAATATCATAAGGTAGCGAGCAGACAAATTTACCCGAGCAAATAGTCGAGTAAGGCAGTCTTTTACGTCAGTGGATTAATAAGGAATTATACCTGCTGAGGCGGAGGAGAATCAAGCGTTGTTGTATGCTGACTTATTGAGTTGTGATGGGACGATTTGTGAGTAATGGAGATTTCTATCGCGCAGGCGAGTGGATAAACATTGCCCGGGAGAATGGCGGAAAATAATTGACCTATCTGAGAAGGTACTGGTTTTTTGTCTTTAGTTGAATTACTCAAAATGCTATCTAGTAAGGATAGTAGATTGTCTTCATCTTCATCGTGCAAGCAGTAAATGATAATAGTATCACCTTTTATGTCGGTGCGGGCAATGTCATACATCTTATTGTCCAATTCCATTTCATCCTCTTCCACCAGCGCTTTCTTGAATTTTTTTAGAGATAAGGTAATAACCTCCAATTCACTTACATCCTTTCCTTTCAACTCGGCTCGCTTTTCATCGTGCAGTTGCATTATTCGAATGCCAAAATAAATATAGCCACCAACCAGGTTAAGTAGAAGAATAAGCAAAAAAAGAAGACTTGCGATTCTTTTCATAAAGAGGCAAATTAGTGAAAATTGACAGGTTTAGTTTTTTGTTGATCATTTTTTTGTAGAGAAGTGACCAAACCATGTAAACCGACTATTTTGTCTTCGACTTTTATCTTATATTCATCTTTGATTTTAATGCCCAGTGAAATTAAGTCTTAACTAATGAAAAAGAGCTGGTTCATTTTACTAATTATTTTTACTTCTTGTTTATCCCCATCAATGGAGGAGAAAAAGGAGCCCGTGTCGGGCTATATTCCCATTTACGGGAGCGTGTTAGCTAAACAAATCAAATTATTAGATAACCAAGTCATTCAAAAACCCGGAAAGATTTATACCTATGGTAGCTACCTTCTAATAAATGAAATCAACAGGGGTATACATGTATATAACAATGCCGATCCGTCCAATCCAAGGCCGAAGGGTTTTATTGAGATAGTTGGAAATACCGATATGGCAATAAAAGATGATGTGCTGTATGTAAATCATATGGGCAATTTGGTTTCGTTAAAAGTTGCAGATTTCGAAACCTTGGAAAAAACCGGAGAACTTAAAATAAGCAACTGGTTTCTTGGTGTTCCTCCACCATCACAAAGTTACTTTGAGTGCATAGTTCCTGAAAATGGTCTTGTTATTGGTTGGAAGCAGGAGACGCTTCAAAATCCCGCGTGTTATGCGTTTTAAATGGCTTGTTTTATTCATGCTCGCTTTTTCTTGCAATGAGCAAAGTGGCGACTTGGCAAATACCCAGGGCAGCGGGGGTTCATTGTCTCGATTTGCATTGAGCGGGAACTACCTGTATTTAGTTACTAATTCCACCCTCAATGTTTTTGATTTAAGTGAGAACAATTTTCAAGAGATAAGCAAAGTGCCATTAGCTTTTGGTTTGGAGACCATTCAGGCGAACAGCAGTTTCTTATATATGGGCGCACGCGATGCCATGTACATTTATTCAATTGCCAATCCAAGTCAACCCGAGTTTGTATTTAGGTATGCCCACATTGTGTCGTGCGATCCTGTGGTGGTTCAAGGTAACCGCGCTTATGTTACGCTTCGATCGGGAAACATTTGTAATTTAGGATCAAACTCGTTAGAAATAATTGATATAACCAACCCTTATAATCCTTCGCTAATTCGCCAATATCAAATGACTTCGCCAGGCGGGCTTGGCATTTTTGGTAACTGTTTGTTTGTGTGTGAAGGTGAAGCAGGATTAAAAATGTTAAATGTTGCCAACGATGAAATACACTTGGTGAATGAGCTTAAAGCGGTTAATGCGTATGATGTTATTGTAAAAAATGGATCATTTACACTAACCGGAGAAGATGGGATTTTTCAATATCGGTATGATTGTGAGCTCGCCTCAATGGAGATCATAAGCTCAATTCCTGTAGTGCGTGCGGATTTTTAGTTTCCTTTT
>JBBSBG010000435.1:0-2944 GCA_038251495.1 Cytophagales bacterium | reverse complement strand
CATATCGTTTTTCCTGCTCCTTTTTATTCTTGTCTTCCTTTTCGGATTTAAGAAAAATAAATTTTGTGCCGGAAGGGTGCCACTCAAAAGATGAAACTCCTTCTTCTTCATTAGTAACAGCTTTTGCTTCACCACCTTCTATGTTGATTACCTGAATTTGATTTTTGTTTCCACGATCTGCAAGAAAAGTAATCCATTTTCCATCGGGAGAAAACGCAGCGCTACTGCTACTACTTTTTGGTGTATTGGTTAACTGAAATGGTTGTGCGCCATTTTTGCTCAGCCAAATCTCCGAATCAAATCTATTCTCATTCCAATCTGTTGTTTGCACTGTGTATGCAATATGCTTTCCATCGTCCGATAAAGTAACGCTGCCAACACTTCGCAAGGAAATTACTTCCTCAAATGTTGGAACATGTTGTGCAAAAACATTTGCTGAAATTAAAACAAGAGGAAGTAATAAATAACGATTCATAGGAAGGAGTTTGAATTCTTAATAAAGTCAAATTGAAGGGTAACTTATCTTCCTTTTACAGGAATGGGTTTAAAAAAGGATAGGCTTACGGCAGATTAAAACCCAGTACTCGCTCCTCCGCCTCCTGAGTTACCACCACCACCAAAATCTTTGCTGCTTGATTCTGATACATTACCACCCATAGTTTGAGAGATTACAAACGCCTCCACATTCATATCTGCCCAGCGATGCGATAAAATATTTTCGCTTGTAAATCCTGCTCTGTTTATTTTTAAATAGCGCATGAGCAAAATCGTCATGCTTATCAGCGCAACGCCAGCAAGAGTTAAAGTAATTTCAGTATGACCAAGACTGTAATAATACTTGAATGTAAATACTGAAAAAGCAAACACAAGCAAACTGACGCGCAACAACACCAAATCTTTATTTTTGATACCGAAATACAAATAAGCTACCGGAATAATCACGGTAAAGAAGTAGAATATGTAAGCAAATGGGATGTCAGCTCCCTCTTCCAATGACAAGTCCATAAGATTTACACTTAGCTCGCGCACTACTAAATAGTTGCCACTGGCATAAACAAACAAGAGACTGATTGATTCAACAACTAATAAATTGTTGGTCCAGAGTTTATAATCAGGATTGTTTTTAAATTTCTTTATCAGAAAATATAATAAGCCAAATGCAATAATGAAAACAAATGGGATTACCTGTTGCAGAATTCCACCCGCTTCGTAGAAATTATAAAACAAAATTCCCGCAAAGGAAAGTACCGCTAAAGCTGTTGTTAATAAATCGAGGTAGCGCCAGGCGGCAAATGAAAAAACGAGTAGGCACATAATTAAGATTAATTGCGTGCTGTTAAAATCTGTGAGGCCAGCCACACCGCCAATAGTAAAGCCACAGGCGTGATACATAACGGCTTCCGTTACGCCTGATTTAAAGTGATTCTTCCCGATGAACATTTTCTCCAATGCAAAAAAAGATCCTATACCGTAAGCAATACAGGCGATAGAAATTGCCGTGACGCCAGCGCTTGTAATAGATAATCCAAGCAAGCCCGTTACACCCGAGATGGCTAATAGCGTAGCTACGAAAAGTAGAATGCGAATAATCAGGTTAGGATGGTAGAACGGGGTTTTATATTCCTCGCTGATGGCGGCTAATAGATCGTATTCTATAAAACCATGCTTAGCCCAGCGCTTAGCGTCTTTGATTACAGCAAGGTTATAAACAAACTGGTTATTGTATGCGCTGGTCATGCTTGTTTAAAAAATTTCTTATATCGAATAATAAAATAAATAAAACCACCGCATGATAAGATTGAATAATAAAACCAAAGCACGGGTTCGTAATTAAAAATTGTTTCGGCAAGTAAATAGGTAGTCGCTATGTAGCCGGCAATAAAGGCATATAGCAAAAAAAGAAATGAACGTCTGCTCTTTGCGATATACCAAGTAAACGCGCAGCCACCATAAATCAGCAGCACATATAACAGCCAATATCCCAGAAATAAGCCTGCCACACACCCAACAAAAAAGATAAGCGTACAAAAGTTGAAGTAGGTAAATGTAAAGTGTGTCTTAATCTTTCTTCGATCGAGGATAAAAGCAATGACCGTTACGATCACTGAAAAAATAATGGCGGTGTTGTGCAGATTGGAGTCAGAAAGGAATTCACTGCTATACCACTTTTGTGGCGAAACACTGATGCTCCAAAAAGAAGCGAGTGCCGTGATGGCTAATGAAAGCACTCCCAGATGGTCGAACCGATAGGCGATATAGAAAAAGAACAAGGCGGTAATGAGTGTACTCCAGCCTAAATACTCGGTAAGTGCACCATATTGAAATTGTATATAGCCCTGAATAGAAATAAAGAGCAATGAACCCAACAACAAAACGTAATCATAATAAGGAGTAGGGGCCGTGAGAATTCCATTTGAATAGGGTTGCGCATATTTAATAACATACCAAAAGCAAACGAACATAATTGCTGTTAGCAAAATGATACTAATCAAATGACCCAACTCGCCAATGTTTTGATAGATAAGTAATCCCGCGCCTGTGGTAAAAAGCATCACTCCGAGATAGAGCAATGTGCGAAGCTCATAAAAAACAGAAACTATTTTACCTGAAGTAATAACTTCAATTTTTTCGAATTGAGCCTGACTAATCAAACCCTTTTCTAAAAGTTCGTGCGGGGTGTTGCTAATCATTTACTGGCTGGCAGATACATATAGTCCAAGGTAACATTCAGCATCGCCTTCAATCCGGTAAGCATGGCGCTTTCGTCAATCATAAATTCCGGGGTATGATGTGAAGGTACGGTATTTGGATCTTGGTTAGGGGGCATAGCACCAACAAAGAAAAACAAGCCGGGCACTTTCTTTTGATATTCAGAGAAATCTTCGGAACCCGTAACCGCTGGTATTTCCTTCACCATTTCTTTTCCGGCTGCCTTTACTAAACT
>JBBSBG010000434.1:0-2947 GCA_038251495.1 Cytophagales bacterium | reverse complement strand
TAACGATCAAAATAAGAGTTAAGGAAGACTTGTTTTATTTTCTGTCTTACTGGAGACTTACTCAAGAAGGGACTTGCCAACCGGCTTTGGATATAAGCATCCTTAGCTATTCTGCGTGAACTTTCATTGAGTAGATATTCTGCAAACACATCGCGCCCAATCAAATAGCTTGAAGCAAATCTAAATTGAGATTCAATGCGCTCTTCTTCAACAAATCGCTCTACACTAAGCGCACCTTGAATACTATAGGCGGACACGGCAAGAAATAAATATAAAAATGTGAGGTAGGATATACGACAGAGTGATGAATCGACCCTGGTGCTATAAAGAATAATTATGTAGGGCACCGCAATGAATAATGAAATCCAATATTCTCGCGATTCACTTACGAAATAACCAATAAAAAGCAGACAGCTAACTAATAATGTACCAGCAAAAAGAACTGGCTTGGGAGCAAGCGTTCTTGCAATCTTAAAAAAAACGTGCGTGAAAAAAAAAGAACTTATTGTTCCAAGAATAACAGAGATAAACGAAAGAATTCTAAGCAAATCAAATGATAATGTTTGTGTAATATCCAGGGAGATGCGCGAATTATGGAAGATAGTTTCAATAAATAGAAATGGAAATAGAAAAGAAAAAATAGTCATCAAAGTAAAAAACGTACCCCAGCCTATTTTTACCAGCCCATTAGTTCTAAGCAATCGTTTAACTAACGGCCACTGCGCATAGGTAAAGAATACATAAGCACATAAAAACAAGACCCCCAGAGAATTTAAAAATAAATCGCCCAACGATGCATTATAACTAGAAGAAGCAAACGCTTGAGGACTGAAAATAGGTGTCGAAAGCCAGCGAACAGGAAAATTGATGGTTAACATTAAAATACGAAGCGCTGCAAACAAACTGATAGCTATCAGAAAAACTAGTTGATGTTTTCGTAATCTATGCAGGCTAACAAGAATGAAGATGCTCCCAATCAGAAAGAGAATAAAAGCCAACGAGACAAATATAAACGATACCTTGCTTTGTTTTGATATAATTTCTATAGGCAAAATCTTAAAAACAGATTTTCCCTTATAGGTAACTAACGAGCCTGATGCAAAATCAGGATTTACAATTCTAACGGAGTAATCCTGAAACACATTCTGATTCCACTTCGGTGAAAGGTATTTATTTACAATCGGATACTTTTTATGGAGGGGCAACACCGACAATAAGAATTGAGAGTTTTTTAAAACTCTTTTTTTTAAGAGAAAATCGCCTGAAGAGTTTTGCAGTAACCGAATGTTAAACGAATCCTGTAACACTCTCACATCGGGCAAAAAATCATTTTTACTCCAGGCGATTATGCGCAAGCTGTCAACTAAAAAATGTGAGTCTTTTAAAGATGACCAAACAATACCGGAAGGATTTTTACTAATCTTTTTCTGCTCTTGCTCCAACTTATTTAGACTGACAGCCAGATTAGTAGAAATAACTTGAGCAACTGCTTCTTGAGAATTGGTTTGCAAATATCCCAAACCAATGCCTACCAGAGCACAAGCAAAAGAAAGCACAAAAAAAAGTATTAGCCAGAGTTTACGCATGACATCAGGTAATACTTAAAAGTAAGAAAATCTGCTATAAGATTACTTACGTTGCAGGCCTCCAAACCAGTAGAGGAACAGGATTCGGGAATACCGAAAACTAATGGGGATAAATAAAACCGAGACTACAGCAAGTGATGTTCCATAGACCCAATCGGGTGGTTTTACAAAGACATAAAGTATTACAAACACGACAGCCATAATTGTCACATTGAAGGCATAACTCACAAACAATGCCCCGAAATAAAAGCCTGGCTCAGGCATAAACGATGCATGACAGTTGGAACATTCCGGGTTCATCTCCGCAAATTTGGTAATGCGAGAAAAGGGGTATTTAAAAATATTACCCTGGTTACAGCGTGGACATTTACCGCGCAACTGGGCGCTTGAGGAATTCATTTCGACTGTTTTTTTTGCTTGCGCGATACCAAAAGAATGATATTAATCCAATTACAGCATAAGGCGCTACAAACAAATACATGATTCCAAAATTTATACCTGCCGCTATGCCAATATTCCCATTGCTTACATTGTTCTCAAGCGATGCACGACACATGGCACATTGGGCATTTGTCCCAATTGAAATCAGCAAAAACAAAAAAGCTGAAACAAAAATCTTAACTCCCCCACTCACTTTCATATTAATAACATTAATCATAATAAGGACTAATCATCAAATAGACAATTACACCCGTTATGGCCACATAGAGCCAAATTGGAAATGTAAATTTAGCTAAAGCCTTATGCCTTTCAAAATTACCAGATAACGCTCTCGAAAACGTGAAAAGCACAAACGGAACAACGATAACAGATAAAACTATATGTGTAATCAGAATAAAGAAATAAACATTTCTAAGCCATCCTTCACCTCCATAAGTGGTGGAGTCACTTGTCATGTGGTAGATCACATACATAACAAGAAAAAGTGCAGAAAGACCAATACAAATCTTCATCAGATTTTCGTGCAAAGCTCGCTTTTGGTTTTTGATGGCCATTACCGCTGCAATTAATAACACCGCTGTAAACCCGTTTATAGTTGCGTAAATTGGAGGCAGAAAACTAAAATTGTAGCCCGGAATCTTTACCCTAAATAAAACTGCCACCGCAAGCGGCAATACAACTGAGAGTACAATTATTAATTTACGATATGGATCTTTGTTTTGCTTCATTTCAATACAATTCAAATTACCGCTATCACGAGCCTGCACAAACCGTTTCGACAAAGGCAGGCGCAGCTACAAGGTTTTGTTGGTCAATCTACTCGGTTGGAAAACATATTCCTTGTGACATAGCGCCTTTGCGGTAAAATATAATATTCAATATTGTTTCAATAAAATTTTCATTTCAACAATCAGTCGATC
>JBBSBG010000433.1:0-2954 GCA_038251495.1 Cytophagales bacterium | reverse complement strand
CGCATGGCTGCATTGAAGGGCAAAATAAATTTACCGTCACCCATTGGCAGCAAGGCAGTCTTTTGAAATCTATAAGAATCGATGGTTCCTTTAATCCTAAAAGATACTTTACAGTTGGGGTTAAGTTGATGTGCTTGCTTTGCGGAAATTTCTAAATAAGTCCAGCCGGTTTTTTCGCCTTGTTTATCGAATTTGTGAAGCGTTGTTGTAAACTGAATCATCGAATTCTTCATTCATAATTTAATGCGTAGAGTTAACTCAACTTCATCTTAAAAGTCCTCTCTCAGAGGTTCAGTCACCCCTCTCCTCGGGAGAGGGGAAGGGGGTGGGGTAATAAAGGAAGGCTCAACTAAACAGCATTGATTCATAATTCAAAAGCTAATATGGTGAAGGACTTACACTCGTCCAACCGCCATCAACAATTAAAGTCTGGCCAGTAATATGTCCTGCTTCTTCGGATACCAGAAATAGTGCTGTGCTGGCAATATCCTGAATAGAGGCAGGCTTGCCAATGGGCGTTATCCGCGACCAGGTTTTTTCATATTCGGGATCGCTTTTGGTTCGTTCGGTACTTGTTGCGCCTGGGGCAATAGCGTTGATCGTGATTTTGTAAGGAGATAATTCAAGTACAAGATTTTTTGCCAACATTTCAAGGGCGGCTTTACTCATACCATAAGCAGCCAGATTTTTGTGAGCTTGATGACCAGTAACTGAAGACATAAATAAAATTCGCCCACCAGTTCCCTGTTCCTTCATTTGCCGGGCTGCGAGTTGTGCCAAAAAGAAACTCCCACCAAGATTTACCTTCATTACATGATAGAAGTCCTCGGGTTTGTATTCTAAAAAATCACCAAAGAGCGTAATGCCTGCATTGGCAATTACAATATCGACACTTCCAAAAGTATTTACCCCTGTGTTGATAAGAGTTTGAATAAAACCAACATCAGAGCAATCTCCGACAACAGGTATACAGACTCCTTTTTCTTTTTTTATGCTTTGTACTCCTTCTTCAGCGAGGGATCGTTCAATGTCATTTAAAATAACATTCGCCCCTTGAGCAGAAAGTTGTTTGCAGATTTCGAGACCAATGCCTTGGCCGGCACCGGTAACAATGGCTGTTTTATTTTTGAGGTTATTCATCATGCCAATTTATGAATTACGAATGACGAGTTACGAATTTGACTTTATCACCGCTTTTCCCTTTCGTCAATCGTACTTCAAAATTCGTACTTTTTTAATGCGAATCCCGCGAAACTTCACTACCGGATCCACCCACTAGATAGTCCATATCGGCACCATGACTGGCTTGCTGCACATGCTCTTGATATAGCTTCACGTAACCGCGATCATATTTTTTATGAATAGGCTTCCAGTCTTTCTTTCTCTTCTCAAGTTCAGAATCGGAGACTTCAAGAATTAGCGACCGTTTAGCGACATCAAGATGAATAATATCTCCGGTTTCAATCATCGCAAAATTTCCACCTAATGCTGCTTCAGGTGAAGCATGTAAAATTACCGTTCCAAACCCAGTGCCACTCATACGACCATCGGAAATTCGAATCATATCAGTAATGCCTTTTGCTAATAATTTTTTAGGCAATGCCATATTACCAACTTCAGGCATGCCGGGATAGCCAATGGGACCAACATTTTTTAAAACAAGAATGTTGTTTTCATCAATTTCTAAATCTTCATTATCAATTCGTTTTTTATAGTCGTCAATATCATTAAACACAATGGCTTTGCCTGAGTGCTTTAATAGATGCGGGCTTGCCGCTGAGGGTTTCATTACGGCTCCATTTTCGCTAAGGTTGCCTTTTAAAATTGCCACGCCCGAAAGTGAATTAAACGGTTTATCGGCCGTTGCAATCACATCGCGGTTATAACATTCCGCAGTAGCGTAATTTTCTTTTACTGTTTTTCCATTTACGGTTATGATATCCTTATGAAGATATTGATCAAGTTCTTTCATTACTGCTGGCAGGCCGCCTGCATAGTAAAGATCTTCCATAAAATGTTTTCCGGAAGGTTGCAAGTTCGCGATGAACGGAATGTTGGCAGACAGCTTATCAAAATCATCCAACTTCAGGTCAACACCTATTCTTCCGGCAATCGCTAACATGTGAATGATAAAATTTGTTGAACCTCCAATTGCTGCATTGGTAATGATAGCATTTTCAAAAGCCTTGCGTGTAAGTACATCCGATAGTAACATATTTTCTTTTACCATCTCCACAATGCGGATGCCCGACATTTGTGCTAAAACTTTTCTGCGCGCATCAACGGCTGGAATCGCAGCATTGTCTGGAAGTGAAAGACCTAATGATTCAACCATGCTGGCCATAGTAGAAGCTGTGCCCATAACCGCGCAATGTCCGCGACTGCGACCCATGCAGGCTTCAGCAACTCGCAGTTCATCATTGCTCATTTCTCCCGAACGTACCGCATCATTAAATCGCCAGACATCACTCGTGCCAATATCTTTGCCTTTATATTTTCCGGTAAGCATGGGGCCACCCGAAACAACAAGCGTTGGAATGTTTACACTGCACGCACCCATTACCAATGAGGGTGTCGTTTTGTCGCAACCACACATCAACACAACGCCATCCATCGGATTAGCTCGAATAGATTCTTCCACATCCATGCTTGCAAGATTGCGGTAGAGCATGGCGGTTGGCTTTATTAATGTTTCACCTAACGACATAACAGGAAACTCAACCGGGAAACCGCCTGCTTCTGAGATGCCACGTTTGATAGATTCAGCAAGTTCACGAAAGTGCGCGTTACATGGAGTAAGCTCAGACCACGTATTGCAAATACCGATTACCGGCTTATCGCGAAATTCATAATCTGGAATGCCTTGATTCTTCATCCATGCGCGATAGATAAAACCATCTTTGCCGGTTTTGCCAAACCAGCCTTGGCTGCGAAGTTTTTCTTTCATAGTTTTT
>JBBSBG010000432.1:0-2955 GCA_038251495.1 Cytophagales bacterium | reverse complement strand
TTCAGCTCAATGCGTGAGTCAATCTGATGAAGTTTTTTACTTAACTCAATGGCCTCAAAAACCCCGGTGCTTGCCGCAAGGGTTCCACTGAAAAGCAGTTTGGTTTTTTCTCCACTTTTGGAGCGGTTGAAACCAGCTGGCAACAAAGTTTTATTCTCGATGATCAGAGATTTTCCCCGTACGAATTTTAGCTCCTTTTCATAAGTCTTTTCGGCAAGAATAAACGCTTGAAACAGGGGCGCAAAAAGTTTCTCTTTTAATCGCACAAACCCTGCGATTACAGGTCTGAGAAGCGAAGGAAAAGCAGTCGTATTCAAAATGTTCCGCCAGTAGTTTTCTCGGATATCATAGATAATTTGCGCACCAAATAATATTCTGTTTACACAACTAACTATCAGTAATTCATGCGTGTTAACTATTAATACTTCAGGTTTTACTTTATATATTAAATTAAGAACTTTTAAGGGTGCTAGTAATCGAGCAATGCTTAATCGCGTAAATGATTTCAGCGGAATGAGCGTGATATTTGTGATGCTTAGATTAGGCTCTTTGGTTGGGAATCCAATCACAAAAATATCGTACTCATTTACCTTTGCTAAAGCGCCCGCCATCTTCTCAAACATGCGGGTATCATCCACCGGTTTTAGAATTGAAGCAAGGACTATTCTTCGTTTTTTCATTTATTGCAAGCTGGTTTAAAAATAGGATATAAATGGAACTGAAAGAACTAATTGAAAGAGCCTGGGCAGATCGGGAATTATTGAAGTCGGCTGAGACTCAAAATGCCGTGCGGGAAGTAGTCTCCTTACTCGATCTTGGAAAGCTTCGGGTTGCCGAACCAGATGGTGAAAACTGGAAAGTAAATGAGTGGATTAAGAAGGCGGTGATTTTATATTTTCCAATCCAGCAAATGCAGGTTATTGAAGTAGGGCCGTTTGAATTTCACGACAAGATTGCGCTTAAGAAAGATTATAAAAATCTGGGAGTTCGTGTGGTGCCGCATGCCATTGCTCGCTATGGTTCATTTGTAAATAGAGGTGTTATTATGATGCCCTCTTATATTAATATTGGAGCTTATGTAGATGAAGGAACCATGGTGGATACCTGGGCAACCGTAGGCAGTTGTGCACAGGTGGGTAAGAATGTACACTTGAGTGGTGGCGTTGGTTTGGGTGGAGTGTTAGAACCTGTGCAGGCAGCACCGGTTATTATTGAGGACAATGTGTTTATTGGATCAAGGTGCATCATTGTGGAGGGAGCTCGTGTTTGTAAAGAGGCTGTGCTTGGAGCAAATGTTGTATTAACTGCAAGTTCAAAAGTCATTGATGTTACAGGTTCAAAACCTATCGAATATAAGGGTTATGTGCCGCCACGCTCTGTGGTAATTCCGGGTACGTTGCCTAAAAAATTTCCGGCAGGCGAATATCAGGTGCCGTGTGCGTTGATTATCGGAACCCGAAAAGAGAGTACTGATAAGAAGACTTCCTTGAACGAGGCACTTCGTGAGAATAATGTCTCTGTTTAACTGAGTATTTATAGCTCTGATTAGTAACATTTTTTCACCTTTCGGGGATATTTTCCCTATTGGCATAACCTTTGTCATTTAACTATTCAAGGACTAACTTTGAAGTATGAAGGCGTTGTTCAAAAGCGTATTGATTATTCTTCTCTTCGCATCTTTCTCAGCAGAGCGTAGGAAAGAGTTCATTTTGGTGAAAAACACCAGCTTTGGAACGGGTGAGGTTTTAGAATACCGCGTCAATTTTGGTTTTTTTACGGTCGGCAAGGCATCTACAGTTGTTGAAAAAAGCATCTACACAAAAAATAATCGCCCGTGCTATAAAGTGGACGCATATGGAGAAACATCAGGCTTTGTCTCTTGGATCACGAAAGTAAATGACCAGTGGGGTGCTTATGTAGATACCGCAGCTTTAGTTACGCATGTTTCGTATCGAAAAATTAAAGAAGGCAACTACCGAATGGATGAGTTGATAACTTATAATCATGACAAGCAGGAAGCTGAAGTTAAGGTAAGAAACAAGGAGACAGGCATTTACGAAGAACCTAAGTACTACAAAACCCCGGATAACGTGCGAGATATGGTGGCCGGCTTTTTATACCTACGCGCAATTGATTTCAATAAAAAATATAAGAAAGGCGATACGCTTGCTATATCAGGTTTTTTTGAAGACACACCCTACAACATGAAAATCATTTATGATGGCAAAGAGACTATAAAGACCAAAGTCGGGAAGATTCCTTGTCATCGACTAGTGCCTATTATGCCCGACAATAAAATTTTTGATGGTGAGAATTCCGTTACCTGCTGGATGTCGGATGATGGCAATAGAGTGCCGGTAAAAATTCAGGCGAAAATGTTCGTTGGCAGCACAGGTATTGAGTTAACCAGTTTTAAAGGGTTGCGCAATCAATTCAAAGTTTTGCAGTAAAACATCTTTTTAACTTTAGATGTTTTGCTATTTTTCGCCTTTACCAAACCAAACTATTTATTTTATGCTAAAAGAATTTAAAGCATTTGCTATGCGCGGCAACGTGGTTGATCTCGCGGTAGGTGTTATCATTGGCAGTGCTTTTGGAAAAATTGTCGGGTCGTTTATTGAAGATGTGGTTACACCCCTTCTTTTAAAACCTGCATTGGAAGCCGCTAATCTGAGCAAACTTTCAGAATTAACAATTTTTGGAGCCGTTAAGTACGGAAACTTCATTTCTTCAATAATCAATTTTATCATTGTTGCTTTTGTTTTATTTCTGGTGATACAAGGAATTAATGTAACCAGAAAAAAACAAGCCGCAGTTGCGCCTGCCGCTCCGGCACCACCACCAGCCGATGTAGTTTTGTTAACTGAAATTCGCGATTTGTTAAAGAAATAAAGTATTGCCACAGATTCACAGATTTGTATTTTTACTCTGTGAATCTGTGGCTTCTTAATTCTC
>JBBSBG010000431.1:0-2958 GCA_038251495.1 Cytophagales bacterium | reverse complement strand
GTTAACTTTTTACCAGCCGCTTTCATGTTAGCTTCAAACTTATCCATCACGTCCTTGTTGATCCACTTATCTTGTGTAGGCCAAATGTTCAGCACATCGCTGTTCAATGTTTTTAGTTTGGTAACATCTTCTTCAGGCATGCCATAGTACATTACGGTTGCTACAGCTTGCTTACCTGCTGCTAAAGAAGCTTGTAAAGAAAGCCCGCCACCGAAGCACCAGCCAATCGTTCCAATCTTTGCCGACTTACCTACATAGCTTAATGCGCCTTTAAAGATTGCAACTCCACGGTCAGCCTTAAACTCACCCATGTATTTACCGGCATCTGCATACTCAGTTGCTACTTTACCGTCATACATATCGAGTGCCAATACATTTACATTTCCCAATTCATTATATAAAGTTTCTGATTCGCGTTTAATATGATCGTTCAATCCCCACCACTCCTGAAATACAAAAATCCAGTTGTTGGTTTTTTTAGTTGTCATAATTACATACCCGCTGGCATCTTTTCCATCAGGTGTTTTAAACGAAATCATTTTTCCTACTTCACTTACGTGGATGTAGGGAAGCGGATCAGGATGTTGTCTGTTAAAATTTTTGTTGGATGCAAACACGGCAAATTTATCGGTGCTTGATGTATGGCATATCGCAATACCATCTGCAAGGTCATTCTGCGAAAAGACTGCCAGTGAACTTACTGCACAGATCAGAGTAAGAAATAATTTTTTCATAGTTTATTAGTTAGTCTTTTAATTGCCCAGACATCATTCGATCGTAGGTAATGTAATCTGTGTTGATAGGTTCATACCCTTGCTGACGAAGCAACATGGCTACCTGCCCGCGATGGTACGAGCCGTGATTAACTAAATGGATCATGATTTGTTCAACATTATTTTCAAAATAATTATCCACATAGTTTTTGTACTTGAGCACGCGATTAAAGCTGTCCGTTGTGTTAAGTAGCTCCATCCACTCTTTATCGGCACGTTCCACCATATCAAGAAGTTCAGGAAGCGAATAATCTCCCCACAATTTCACTTCACTTTTTGGCAGCCCCTTAATTCTATTAATCCAAATAAAATTAGCGCTTACTAAATGCGAAAAAATAGAAAGTATTTTTTTGTCCGTTACAGCTTGTCGTTCAAGCGCACCTACTATCCTGCGGTTGGCCCAGGCATTGTAGCTGTACCATTTTAAAAAGAATTCCTTCATGCTTAGATTCGTACTTATAAATTAGATTTTATGAAAGTACCTGCAATTTACACGGTTTACTTTATTCTAGTAGTCTGCCTGACGACTCATTCTGCGTTTGCTCAGAAAAAATACCCTACTGCTGACATGACGATTGGAGTGTCGGAATAGTTTCGGATGCTTCACTTGATGATTTGGATGCAAAAGCTATAGCAGTAGCGCGCAAGAATTTTAAAAGTAAATTTTTGGTAAAAGCTGCAGAAGTTGATGACTGGGATGATATTACTTTTCTGAATAAGGCCAAGATTACCATCAAGGGAAAAATTACGAGAACTACTATTTTATTGTTAGGTAAAGAAGAATCAGAACATTTTATCAATCCAGCAGAAGCCAAAATAAGGTGGCTGCTTAAGGACACAAAAGGAAATGATAAAGACTACGCAATTGAAAGTTGTCCGCTGTTATTGGCAGTAGATAAAATCTACTCAAGAATCAGAAACTTAAAGTATCGCTACCTTAAAGACGGCACATTATTTCCAGATGAAATTGACCAGTATGAGCCTTACACTATTCGCGAAGCATTGAACAATTGTATTGCACACCAAGATTACACAAAAGGTGGACGAATAAATGTAATAGAAACAGACGACCAGTTAATTTTTACAAATCTTGGCAGTTTTATTCCTGGTTCTGTTGAGCGGGTAGTAAAAGACGATGCCCCAGAAGAACAATACCGAAACAAGTTTTTAGCAACGGCCATGTTTAATCTGAAAATGGTTGATACTGCTGGGGGTGGAATTCGCAAAATGTTCATTTTTCAACGCGAGCGTTTCTTCCCGCTACCTGATTTTGATTTAAGCAAAGGAAAGGTAAAAGTTACCATTACGGGTAAGGTACTGAACATCGACTATGCCCGTTTACTTTCACGTAATAAAGAGCTTTCGCTAGATGAAATTATCATGCTTGATAAGATTCAGAAGAAAATGAAACTTAATGAGACAGAAGAAAAATATTTACGAGAAAGGAAATTGATAGAAGGAAGAAAACCTAACTATTATATCTCTTTAAGGATAGCACAAAAAACAGGACAGAAAGCGGAGTATTCAAAAAACAGAGCCTTTGATAAAACATACTATCTTGATCTGATTTTAAAAGCTATTAAAGAACATGGTTTTGTAGAACGTAGTGATGTAGATGAACTTCTTTGGGCAAAGCTGCCAGAGTGGATGATCGATAAACAAAAGAAGGTGAAGATAAACAATCTTTTGGCGGAGCTTAGAAGGAATGAAAGAATTAGAAATAATGGAAATGATGCTAAGCCAAGGTGGGTATTAACTAATAAATAAATTGTTTATAATAAAATTAGATATAATGCACTAAGTGATTGTGTAATTCAGTGTATTACAGGATAATATGGGGTAACTAATTATTAGAGATTATTAGAGATTATTAGAGATTGATCCGACAGTTTAGCGATGATAGAACTAATGAGGTTAACTAGCTGACAAACAATGCACTCCAAAATGGCGTCCTTTGTACACAAAACATAAAGCATGGCTGTTTCTTTATTTTCAACATCCTCCTTAAATCCTCAACCATCATCGGCTCCTCTTCGAGATACGCTTCTTAACATTGTGAATGGTGCTGCCATTGTTTAAGAATTTCTAAACTTTTGAAATTTCAGGTACGTGGCACTTCGCCAAAGCCATTCAAAAAATCCATACCGAAATCGCGCGAGCCACCACTTGCTAAAATAGATTTGTC
>JBBSBG010000430.1:0-2961 GCA_038251495.1 Cytophagales bacterium | reverse complement strand
GGGGTTCTGAATTCATGCGAGGCAATGGAAACGAATTTAGTTTTCAGATCGTTAAACTCTCGCTCTTTTTCCAATGCTTTACGAGTTTCATCTTCGGCTTTTTTACGCTCGGTAACTTCTTTTTTCAATTTCTGAATTGTATTATGCAAGGCTTCCGTACGCGATTGAACTTTCTTTTCTAATTCAGCAGCATAAACAATCAATTGTTCCTCACTGCGCTGTAAGGCTGCTTCTGATTTTTTTCTTGCCGAGATATCGCTGATAAAGGCCATTACCAGCAATTTCCCCAACAATTTTGTAAAGCTCAAACTTATCTCAATAGGAAACTCAGTTCCATCTTTTCTCATGGCGGTCAAATCCCTGCCAATCCCCATTCTTCTTGGCTCTGGATGATGGTTGAAACTGTCTCTAAAGTTTACGTGTCGCGCCCGGTACCTTTCAGGCAAGAGTTGTTCAAGCATTACACCGTTTAGTTCATTGGAGGCAACCCCAAACATTTGCTCAGCAATAGGGTTGGCTACCACTATAAGGCCAGTCTCTTCCACCATTACAATACCTTCCGACATACTGTGAAAGATCTCACGAAACGCTTCGTTTGTAATTTCTGGCACCGGTGCATTTAAGTCCATAAGGTGCAAATTACTCATCTAACAGTACCTGACAAAAATCATAATGGGAGTTGAGCAATGTTTTGTTGTTACAAACATAATCGGTATACTTTTGTAAGGTGAAAAAGATGAATTCGCGCCCTGCTAAGAATATTTTGTGCACCCTTGATTTTTCAGACTCAACAGACCAGGCAATGGAATGGGGCATTCTGATGGCTCGGCAGCTAAAAGCACACCTAACGTTTCTTTACACCTTTAGATTGATACAATCCAATTCGGGTGAGCTCATGAAGCTTAAACATACAATGGAAGATGAGGCCAGGAAAAAGTTTGAGCTTCTGGAGAAAAAATATTTGCAAGACAAAAAAATTTCGTACGATTTTCAAATTGAAATAGGATTTATATCTGACAGAATCGAGGATCATGCAAGCAAAAATAATCTAAACTTTGTTGTGCTAGGTAAAAGGAATAATGCTAACGACCACGAAACGCTTCAGGAGCTTGTTGATCACATTCATGTACCGATGTTACTCTTGCCCTGAAAGCGTTGAATCCATAAATCGAGCGAACGATTCAATCGCAATTTCTCTTCCTGTAGTAGGATGGCTGAATACAAGTTTACAAGCGTGTAAAGCAATTTGATTAGGAAAATAAGGTAGAGTGGATCCGTAAAGACTATCACCTAGAATAGGGCAACCAACGCTTGCCAATTGCGCGCGGATTTGATGATACTTTCCTGTATGCAATTCAATGTTCCATAGATACCGATCAGAACTATAGTCCAAAACTTCATAGCTTAATTGTGCGTGTTCAGCAAACTCCACTTTATTATTATAAAGTACGGCTTTCTTTTTTTCTTTTCTGTGCCAATGCTCCAGCTTACCGATTTTTAATTCAGGTTGCTTTTCAGTAAGGGCTTGGTAATACTTTCGCACCTCTCGCTGGGCGAATTGTTCGCTTAGATTCTTAAGTATGGCCTGTTGTTTCGCAAATAACACAATACCACTTACAGGCCTGTCTAGTCGATGCAAGTGTTGTACATAAATCTCATTTTTTGAAGAGTCTTTTTTTAAGTATCGTTTTACTTGCTGAAGTAGGTTAGGGTGTCCGTTGCGATCGGGTTCTACCATTAAGCCAGCAGGTTTGTTAACTACTAAAACTGCTTCATCTTGGTAAAGTATGCAATCAGAGATATTTATAATCATTACCCAGAATACTTGAACTTAATTGCGGAAGATAGCGTATTAAGGATGTTTATGACCTAATGCCCTAAAAATCTGTGGAATTTTCTAGCAAGCGGCTTGGAATACTTAACTATTTCGCGTAATATGTGAAGAATGTAATTTCCAGTCTTTTAAACCGTTTTATACTAGGCTGCATACGTTTGCATTAAAAAATTGACAACATTAAAATTTAGATAACAGCGATGAGACAATTAAAAATCACCCAAAAAATAACCAATCGGGAGTCCCAATCATTAGATAAGTACCTAAGCGAAATAGCAAAAATTGAATTAATCACGGCCGAAGAGGAAGTGAATTTAGCAAAGCGAATCCGTGAAGGTGATCAAAAAGCACTTGAAAAACTGGTAAATGCCAACCTTCGCTTCGTGGTATCAGTAGCCAAGCAATATCAGCAGGCCAGTATGACGCTGAGTGATATTATCAATGAAGGAAACTTAGGCCTTATTAAGGCAGCTTCGCGATTTGATGAAACTCGTGGTTTTAAGTTTATAAGTTATGCGGTTTGGTGGATTCGTCAATCCATTTTGCAGGCATTGGCTGAACAGTCAAGAATTGTTCGTTTGCCTTTGAATCGGGTGGGTTCGTTAAACAAAATAAACCAAACTTTTTCTGAATTGGAGCAAGTGCATCAGCGCGAGCCAACGGATGAAGAATTGGCCAAGGCATTAGATACAACTGTGGATGATATTCGAACAAACTTAAGTTATAAAGGACGTAAGATTTCGATGGATGCACCACTTGGTCACGATTCGGATGCGGGATCACTTTTAGATGTGATGCCCGATGAAGCCGGAAGTATACCGGATGCTGAGTTGATGAATGTTTCATTGAAGAACGAAATTCAACAAGCTTTATCGCGCCTTAGCGAAAGAGAAGCTCAGGTGCTTTCTTTGTATTACGGACTTTCAGGTGGCCATGCTCTATCACTTCATGACATCAGTGAGCAATTTGACCTGACACGCGAGCGCGTTCGTCAAATAAAAGATAAGGCAACTCAAAAGCTTCGCAAGACTCCGCGCTTCGAAGAATTGAAATCCTTTTTAGGTTAATCGTAAATTAGATTATTTATTATTGAATGATCGCACCGTTAATGTGCGATCATTTTTTTT
>JBBSBG010000429.1:0-2967 GCA_038251495.1 Cytophagales bacterium | reverse complement strand
TTAGGAGGCAATCAATACCGAGCCAAACCAGAAGTAGGGCGCTACGATGCGAGCTACGGAACTTTGCTAAAAGGCGATGGTCATAGAAACTTTAAAACAATTCCTTCCCTTCAATCGGGCTTCCACATTCGAGGTGAAATACGAGAGATAGTCAATATTCCCCTAAAGAATAAAAAATTGGTGATGTTTTCTGTAAACGGAGATTCCCTAAGATCGTTAAGTTATAAATAGAATTTATGAGGTTATTCGCTTGTTGCTTTTTTCTAGTCATTTTCTCTTGCCAATCCGATTATCAGAAGCAGGAGAAGCAAGAATTATCGAAAGGCATTCGACATGATGATTTGTTTGAGGGTCTCCAGTTAGGTATGACACGCAAAGCCTTCTTCGACACTTGTTTGATTCGGAATCATCAAATGATTTTTAAGGACGGATTATTGGGAAAAGTTCATTATAAGATAAAAGGACTAAGTAATCCGGCAAGTTTCTATTTCTATCCTGATTTCAAGGATGAGAAAATACATCAGTTTCCGGTAATTGCCAACTATGATACGTGGGCTCCCTGGAATAGGGGTGCACAATCCGATAAACTTCATGAGGAACTTCTTTTGTTGTTGATGAAATGGTACGAAGGAAACCCATTCAAAAAAATTGAAGCTGCAGGTAAGCCCGTTATCTGGGTAAAACTTGACGGAAACCGCAGAATCGTTCTTTCAATTCGCAACGAAAGTCAGGTGAGTATCATCTACAAAGATATTTTGGTTTCTGATGATGAGAATTAAACTATTCCTGTTTTCAGCCGCAGTATTTGTATTCGCTTCATGCGAAAACGAAAAGACTACATCACCAACTATGTTTGAGCGACAATCAAGTGCGCGAACAAATATCAGATTTAAAAACAAGCTTGAGTTCACTCAGGATTTTAACATTTACACGTATCGAAACTTTTATAACGGAGGGGGTGTGGGAATAGGCGATTTTAATAACGATGGGCTTGTTGATTTATATTTTACATCAAATCAGAGTGAGAACAAACTCTATTTAAATAAAGGAAATTTTGTATTTGAAGATATTACCGAAAGGGCAGGTGTTGCTGGAAGCCAAGCATGGTCTACCGGGGTATCCATTGTGGATATAAATGGTGATGGGCTGATGGACATTTACGTGTGCAACTCGGGTGATCTAAAAGGAGACAATAAGCAAAACGAGTTATTTATCAATAACGGTGATTTAACTTTTAAAGAATCGGCTGCATTATATGGCTTAGATGACAAAGGATTTACGACACACGCAGCTTTTTTCGATTACGACAACGATGGCGACCTGGACGTGTACATTTTAAATAATTCATATCAGTCAATCGGTAGTTTTACTGGAAAGAAAAATGAACGTTTAAAAAGGGACTCGTTAGGCGGAGATAAGTTGTTGCGAAATGATGACGGGTTTTTTTACGATGTCAGTGCCTCAGCGAATATTTATGGCAGTGTGATTGGCTTTGGATTGGGGGTGACGATTTCAGATATAAACCACGATGGTTGGATGGATATTTATGTTTCCAATGACTTTTTTGAGCATGACTACCTTTACCTGAATAACCAAAATGGTACTTTCTTAGAGTGTTTAACGAGTTCTATGAATAGCATCAGTGCCGCTTCGATGGGAGCGGACATGGAGGATATTAATAATGATGGCTGGCCAGATTTGTTTGTAACTGAAATGTTGCCACAGAGTTACACGAGGTTAAAGACGGTCACAACTTTTGAAGATTGGAATCGATATCAATACAATCTTTCCAATGATTACTTTCATCAGTTTACAAGAAATATGCTTCAGAGAAACAATATGGATGGATCTTTTTCTGAAGTTGGGCGCTTAGCCGGAGTTGATGCTACTGATTGGAGTTGGGGCGCACTGTTTTTTGATATTGACAATGATGGCTACAAAGATATTTTTGTGTCAAATGGCATTCGGCAGGATTTAACGAATCAAGACTTTCTTCAGTATGCCAGTAACAGCGAGTTTGTCGAGTCGGTTGTTTCAAGTGGATCAGTGAATTACAAAAAGTTGGTTGATGTAATTCCTTCTGAAGCTATACCAAATTTTGCATTTCAAAATCTTGGAGATTTTAATTTTGTAGATGTTAGTAAAAAATGGGGGTTAAGCGAAACCAGTTTTTCAAATGGCGCTGCCTATGCAGATTTAGATAATGACGGAGATCTTGATTTAGTCGTTAGTTGTGTTGATTCAGAGGCAATGGTGTATAGAAATAATTCGCGTGAGCGCACCAGTAATTCTTTCTTGAAGATTTTGCTTCAAGGCGAAAATAGAAATACACAAGCGATCGGAGCAGAGATCTCAGTTTATAAGGACAACAAAATTTTTGTTACGCGACAAATTGTTACCAAAGGGTTTCAATCTTCGGTTGACCCGCGCCCCAACATTGGTTTGGGTAACTATTCATTTGTGGATAGCCTTCGAGTCGTTTGGCCGTCAGGTAAAGAATCGCTTTTAAGAAATTTGCCCACTAATCAAATTGTAACAGTTTCGGAAAAGGCCGCGCAGTCAGTTTTTCCTCGCACTAGTTTGGTAAATACTGGTCAAACAGTTTTCGAGAAGAAACCTCTGCTGCCATTACCTCATGTTGACGCTGAGAATGATTACAATGATTTTGATCGTGACCGTTTGTTGTACCACATGATTTCGAATGAAGGTCCGCGGCTTTGCAAGGGAGATGTTAATGGTGATAAGTTAGAGGATATTTATGTAGGCGGTTCACGCGATGAGTCAGGAAGTTTGTATGTTCAAAATAGCGATGGGAATTTTACAAAAGTAAAGACAGATATTTTTGATGTTGATCGGGTTTCGGAAGATTGTGGGTGTTTGTTTTTTGATGCTGATAATGATGGCGACACGGATTTATATGTAACCAGCGGAGGCAATGAGTTTCCTAGCAGCAGCACTGCGCTGATC
>JBBSBG010000428.1:0-2968 GCA_038251495.1 Cytophagales bacterium | reverse complement strand
TTGCTCAAAATATGCAGTATGCTTATTTGATGATCTCAGCGAGCATTCGCGCAGTAGGCGGTGATATTGTTCCGTTGCATCGGTCGTTCTTTGCGTTTTCACTTGCGGGCTTACCCGATGACAATACTATTTTAAAGGAAGTTGAAAATGTTATTAGCAAGTTGATTGAACTCAGAGAAGCACCTTTAGTAGATGCTTATACCGGCCCGGCTATATTAGATGCGCAGGTTGGCGGGGTTTTCTTTCATGAAATATTTGGCCATCGGGTAGAAGGTGAGCGACTCCGTAATGATATGGATAGCCAAACTTTCAAAGAGAAAATCAATCAACCTGTTCTAAATAAAACACTCACTGTAATCTTTGACCCAACCCTGAAAGAATTTGAGGGCAAGCCACTGAATGGATATTACTTGTATGATGACGAAGGTATAAAAGGTCAACGCGTGGCTGTGGTTGATAAAGGAATTTTGAAAACATTTCTGATGTCAAGATCTCCGCTGGAATCAGTATTGACCTCCAATGGACATGGCAGAGCCGATGCTGTTTCCGATCCTGTGTCTCGTCAATCCAATCTTATTGTGCAAACCTCAAAGCCAATGTCTATTGCTGATTTGAGAAAAACGTTAATTCAGGAAGCAAAGAAACAAGGCAAGCCGTATGGCTATTATTTTAAGGATGTTGTCGGTGGTTTTACAACTACTGATCGCTTTAGCCCCAATGCATTTAATATTTTTCCTACCGAAGTCTATCGCATTTATGCAGACGGCAAACCTGATCAATTAGTGCGAGGCGTTGATTTAATCGGAACTCCATTGGCAATGTTTGCAGAGATTACCGCAGCCGGCAATGAATCAAAAATATTTACAGGGTTTTGTGGGGCTGAATCGGGCAGTGTGCCAGTTACGGCAATTTCACCCGCCCTGTTTGTTCGTAGAATTGAAACTCAAAAGAAATTTCAAACCGACATCGAGTCCACCTTGTTATCCAGACCAGTTAAAGAATAATTTTTTTGTAGATGATCCGAAAATTTTTCATTGCTCTTTTAGTTTGTGCTCAGAGTTCTGCGTTTGCACAACAAACTAATGTAATTCAGCAGGCTTTGCACGATGAACTTGATCGCAGCATGAAAGACTTGCGTCTTGATTCTTTAGCCAAGCCATTTTATATCAGTTGCACAATTCAAGATGTAAAAGTGTATTCAATCAATAGCGTATTGGGTGGTATTGTTAACTCAGTTGAAAGCAACAATCGGGTGAAGGGAAATCGCGTACTAGTAGGTGGTTATGATTTTAATGATGAGAGCCTCGACAATAATTTATTTTCTACTCCGGAAGCCAATGATATTAATGTTCCGTTGGACGATGATTACTTAGGCATTCGCAGAGCAATTTGGGTTTCGATTGATAACGTGTATAAAAATGCAGCCCGGCAGTTTGCCAAGAATCAGGAAATGTTGCGTGACCAGAAGAAACCATTGGCTGAAGTTCCACATCGCAGTTTTGCTAAGGTGCCGCCCGTTATCATTACAACAGATGTAAAACTTGTTCCGTTTGATAAAACTAAATGGCAACAACAGATCAAGAAATTGTCCGAACAGTTTCTTAATACAGACTATCCCGAGTCGACAGTTTCTTTGAGTTTTATTCAAGGATATACCTATTTTGTGAGTAGTGAAGGTTCGTCCATAAAAACTCCGTTACAGAAAACTGTACTCACGGCAACGATAGTTGGGAAGGATAAACGTGGAGAAATTGTAGTTAATCAGGTTAGCTGGTGTGCCGATCACCCCGATAACTTACCGGTGATGGCAGGCCTCACGCTGCAACTTGATTTAAAGATTAAAGACTTAGATAAAATTCAAACGGCTACTAAATTTGATGATGAATATAATGGTCCGGTATTGTTGCAGGGAAGTTCCGTTGCGGAATTTATTGGTGGCATTTTATTTATGAGTCGTGAACGGTTAGTGGCTGACAATAATATTCCCGGACTTACCGGTTATCGAAACGATACGCGGAGCTCGATTGAATCGCGAATTGGAAAAAATATTGTGTCGCCAGATCTTACTGTTAAGGTTTTATCGGGAACAAAAGTTTACAATGGCGTTACTTTGTTAGGGTCGTTCGAGGCTGACTCAGAAGGCGTTCCACCACCAAAAGAGTTAATGTTGATAGAAAATGGTACGTTGCGAAATATTTTAAATGATCGCACACTTACCGCTGAAACGCAATCGTACAATGGCCACCGCGATGGTCCGGGTGTAGTTCAAATTTCTGTAAATGAAAAAAATTCGGACAAGCAATTAAAAGATAACCTAATCACACAAGCGAAAGAAGCTGGGTTGGAGTATGCCTTAATTATACGAGATCAATCGTTGCGCATTGGTATGTTCAATGTATATAAAGTTGACTTGGCTACAGGCGAAGAGACTTTATTGCGCACTGCACGCTTATCTTCGCTTGCATTAAAGAACCTGCGAAAAATTTCGGGCAGTGGCGAAGAGGCTGTTTATAATTTTCCTGCCGGTAATGAATCAAGTTTCATTTCCTACATAGTTCCTAAATCAATTCTAATAGATGAATTAGATATTGCACGCGCAGAACTGCCAAGTTTTGTTGAAGAGGAATACGTAAAGAGTCCATTGAAGAAATAAGCCATTTTTTTAGATACTTCTAGATGATGAGGCCGACTCTTCGCCATAAGGTATTATTGTAACTTTGCCTTGTTTTAAGATTTGAATTAATGAGGGTCCGATTTCACAAGGCAACTTACTTTATAATCTGCTTTCTGATTGGGAGTGCTTGCCACGCACAGCTTAATTCTGAGCGTATTGCTTTCAATCGACTTCAATCCGGAAAGTGGGATCGTTCATTTGCAGCGCTTAAAAAATCATTGCGGAAGGATTCAACTAATCTTGAAGCGAATTATGTTTTAGCCCTTTGGTTTCTTACTGCTGGCAATCCCTCTT
>JBBSBG010000427.1:0-2969 GCA_038251495.1 Cytophagales bacterium | reverse complement strand
TGCGAACCGCCTTCGAGTGCTTTTCTAACCAGGTCAATATAAATTTCAGTTTTACCGCTACCAGTAACTCCGTGCAAAAGCGCAGTGGTCTTGGTTTCAAAACTTTTCAAAATTTCGTTGCGGGCATTTTCCTGCAGCTCACTTAGCAGCACCGGATGCTGATGGGCGTTATCAGGAAAACCGAAACGCGGCACGATCACCTCAAACTCTTCAAGAATTTGTTTTTTGATTAGTGTATTGACAGACGATTCTGAGATCTCGGTATCCAACAATTTTCCTTTTGCAATACCTTGAAGGTTAAGCTCAGGACTTGCAAAAACCGGTACTTCCTGTAAATATTTTAGTAGTACTGCTTCTTGTTTTGGCTTTGAAGCTAGCGTTTCAAACAAAGCTTCTAGATTTTGTTTTGAAGCATAATTTGAGTGAATGCGAAGATGCTTCTCTGTTTTTGGTTTGAATTTTTCCTTAACTGCTTCAAATAGAATAATTGATTCCTTCGAGGTAAGGGATTTTAAGATATGATAAATAGATTTGGTGCCAAGCAGTTTGGCTGCATCTGTATAGCTTAGGGTGTTGGACTTTAATCGCGCAAGCAGGATTCTTTCTTTTTCTGAAAAATCAAAATCTGATTCTTCAATGTCAAATCCGGGCCGCAACTGCACCATCGACTCACTCGAAAGTTTGAGTCCGGAGGGTAGGGCAGCCTGAACAACTTCGCCTAACGTGCAGAGATAGTAATCAGCAATCCATTTATAAAGCTCGAATTGTTGTTCGTAAATTACTTCATCAACATCCAGAATATCATGAATGTATTTGGCTTCATACTCTTTGGGTGGTTGGTTATGCAACTCGGCAATAATTCCGGTGAGGATTTTCTTTTGCCCAAACGGAACAATTACCCGTTGTCCTTTTTTAACTATTGTGTTTAATTCTGCAGGCACTCGATAGGTGAAAAATTTTGGAATAGGAACTGGCAGAACTATCTCGGCAAAGAATGTGTCTTTAAGGTCAACTTCAAATAAATCAGGACTCTTTGCCATCTCCGTAAAACTCACTAAAATTAAGGGCAATTGGAAAGATTAGGTGTTGAATTAGTGGTTAAAAATTGTGATAGAGATCGCAAAGTGATTCGAATGGTTTACATAATTAAGTACTTTGTGAAGCCATTGTGTTCCTTGTTAATCCTTTTGTATCCTAGTGGTAAAAAAACACACCCATGAAGAAAGCAATTCCTTATTTAATCCTGGCCGTATTCCTTGTAATCGCGCTGGGCGTTAGGCAATATCGCGAACAATCAGATGTTCAGCCGACTTCGTCAACTGCCAGTAAGACAACTCAGCCAGCCGATGGCAGTGGTAAAAGTTACCTCGATGTATTTCGTGATCCGCAATCGGAATACTTTTTCACCAAGCATGCCCGATGCCGCATGAAATGCCGGAAGATTACGCAGAAGGAAGTAAAAGAAATTGTGCGCAAGGCTGATGTTAATTATAGCAAGAGTGAATTGGATGCTGCCCAAGGATCTAAGTATGCCGTGGAAGGCTATACCTCAAAAGACAAGCAACATATTCGTGTAATTGTTGCGCCCAAGCAACGGCACTTATCCATTGTTACGGTTATCGATTTGGATAAAGATTGGGAGTGCCCGAGCTGTAAGTGAGGATATTTGACCTCTAACTTCCAACTTCGAATTTCTAACCTCTAACCTCTAACTTCCAACCTCCATCACTAACTCAATCTCATCGCCACTCGCGCTAAACACCAATTTATTATTTACCTGTGATGATGCGCCCTTACCTTTAATTACTTTATAACCGGGCTTAGTATTTTTTGGAAGTACGATCTCTATTGTCCAATCAGCATTCATCTGAATAATTTTTAATGAAACCTCACTTCCTGATTTTTTATAGTAGACAGATACGTTGTTATCAGCTATAATTACGTTTTCCAATTCAGCATCATTCCATTCGTCAGGCATTTGAAATTCTATTGAGATCTTTTTTTGAGCCGCATGTGGGTGGATTCCAAAAAACTGCTGCACGATGGGTACGGCAAAGCCATAAATGTTCCAGGCTTGGGTAGTCATTCCATAATCGGGCGACACTTCATAGATGCTACCGGGTAGGGCATAGCTAAAGGTGCGCGCCATTTTTTTTAATAAGTTGAGTGCCTTATCGGGATGCTCATAATTATTTTCCGCTACCACTTGCACCCCTGTTGGAAGTGTCATAACAGCACCGGTGTATGAAAAAACTTTACTTCCTTTAAACGAACCCTCGTCCGAACCTGCCGATTCATCGCGGTCAATGCCAGTTACAAATACGCCATACGGGTTCACAAATTTTTCTGCCGTGATCAGCGCGCGATTTGCTTTGTCAGTATCGGCCACGTTCATCTCCATCGGTGTGTTCACAACCCAATTGTGATAAAGAACAAATGGCCTTGGCGTGGAAGATGGATTTTTCAGAATGGCAGCTTTCGTATTTCTTAATTCAGCAACAGCCCAGGGTTTGTTTAAGGTATCAGCCCGTACGATGGCATCTTCAATTAGTTTCAGTGCTTGCCTATCCGTTCCGATAAAGTCGGCATAGGAGTTAAACTCTTCCGACCAAAACTCTTTATTGATTTTTACTTTTAGTTGATCGGCAGTTTGACTATACGATTTGGCCAACACTTCATCGCCTAACGCTGCTGCTATTTGAGAGGCATCCGCGAAAGCGCGTTGTGTATAAACTGCCACATCAATCATTTCGCTATTGAGACCATGAATTTCCATCATGCCAAAGCCATCAGGGAAAAGATTTTTGTTGGCATCATTATCTGTCATCAACCAACTTAATCCTTTCTTAATTGTTGGAAAATATTTTTCAAGAAACGCACGATCACCTGTCCATTGATAAACTTCCCAAATCAAGGAAGCAAACTGTGGAGTTTCGTTGATGTTACCTTCATTGAATACCGCACCATTG
>JBBSBG010000426.1:0-2994 GCA_038251495.1 Cytophagales bacterium | reverse complement strand
TGATCATCCGCAAGTAGTTGAAATCTGGAACCTCGTATTTATTCAGTTCAACAGATTGGCTTCGGGTGCTTTAGAACCACTGCCTGATAAACATGTTGATACCGGCATGGGCTTCGAACGCTTGTGCATGGCCATTCAGGGTAAGATATCTAATTACGATACAGATGTATTTCGTCCATTGATAAACCAAATTATTTCAGTTTCTTCAACAACGCTAGGTAGGAATATCGTTTATGGTGAAGATGCTAAAATTGATATTGCTATCCGAGTTATTGCTGATCATATCAGATCTGTTGCAATGACGATTGCAGATGGACAGTTGCCATCAAACAACGGAGCTGGCTATGTAATAAGGAGAATTCTTAGGAGAGCAATTAGATATGGTTATACTTACCTCAATCATAAAACTCCATTTATTTGCAATTTAGTTTTGCCCTTATCTCAACAATTTATGGATGTTTTTCCAGAGCTATACAATCAAAAGGATTTTGTTTTTAGTGTAATTTTGGAAGAAGAAAAATCCTTTCTATTAACCTTGGAAAAGGGTCTTAAAAGGATTGAGATATTTTTTGAATCAGTAAGTGAGATACGACAATTCCATAGACCATCACACCAAATGATGGTTACAGGCGAAGTTGCCTTCGAACTCTATGATACATTTGGTTTCCCTTTTGATCTTACTTCGTTGATTGCGCGCGAGCGTGGATTTTCAGTTGATGAGAAGGGTTTTCACGAAGAAATGGCAAAGCAAAAAGCCAGATCCAAAGTTGATGCAACGAAAGAGACTGGAGATTGGGTTGTTGTAGGAGATGATGTAAAGCCCGAGTTCGTTGGTTACGATCAAGTTGAAACTGATTCAAATATTGTTAAGTACCGCAAGATCAAACAGAAGAATAAAGAACTCTTTCAACTCGTATTTAATAAAACACCATTCTATGCCGAAAGTGGTGGCCAGGTAGGGGATACAGGTTTTATTGAGAATGCGAATGAGAAAATTTTCATCACCGATACTAAAAAGGAAAATGAGTTAATTGTTCACTATGCCGATAAACTTCCTGAAAGTCTTGCTGGAGTTTTTCATGCGGTTGTGGATAAAAGCAAAAGAAGTCGCACTACCAGCAATCACTCAGCAACACACTTGTTGCACGCTGCCCTGCGTCAGGTGTTAGGAAAACATGTAGAGCAAAAAGGTTCATTAGTCAATGAAAAGATTTTGCGATTTGATTTCTCGCACTTCGCTGCGATGACCCCCGAAGAGATTTCAAAGGTTGAAACAATCGTAAATCAAAAGATCCGCGAGAATATTCACTTGGATGAAAAGCGAAACGTGCCTATTGAGCAAGCCAAGAGTTTTGGTGCTATGGCCTTGTTTGGAGAAAAGTATGGTGAGTTTGTTCGTGTGATTACATTCGATCCAACATTTTCAGTTGAACTATGTGGAGGCACGCATGCATCAGCAACAGGTACAATCGGATTACTAAAACTTATTACTGAAAGTTCAGTAGCTGCAGGCGTTCGCAGGATTGAAGCAGTTACTGGTGAAGGCGCTGAGCATTATGTGAATGAACAACTTGCGTTGTTAAGTGAAGTAAAAACGATTTTAAAGAATCCTAAAGATCTTACTGAATCGGCTCAAAGCCTGGTGGAAGAAAAGCATGCGCTTGAGAAAAAACTTGAGGTGTTGTATCAGCAACAAGCCAACGTAATGAAAGATGAATTGGCCGGAAAAGCTGTGAAGCAAAATGGTATTACCTACATCGCTGAGCGTGTGAACGTGCCAAATGCTGATGTGCTTAAAAATATTGCTTATGCATTAAGAAATCAGTTTGATGATTTGCTATTAGTACTAGCCGCTGATGTTGATGGAAAACCCCAAGTAACGGTAATGATTGGCGAAAAATTAGCCGCAACTAATAAATTTCATGCAGGCAATCTTGTAAAAGAATTAGCCAAAGAAATTGATGGTGGTGGTGGTGGGCAACCTTTCTTTGCAACAGCGGGTGGCAAGAAGCTGGAAGGTTTGAATTCGATCTTAGAAAAATCTCGTAAATTGTTGGAATAAATTTCAATCAAATGAAGGTTAGTGTTTATTCCTCAATAGAAGAGATGAAAATGGATGAAAAGAAAGAGGTTCTTTCACCCGTTGAAAGTCTTATTCAATGTCTGGACCTATTAGATTTTTATGCTGCGTTAAAAAATGATGGCATAACTATGAATGCAAAGAATGATATTGACTGGATTGATTTGAAGTTCAAAGAAGCATGATTAGTAACGAGATACGAGATTCTCTTAGCAAAACTTGCATTGCGCTTAACAATCAGCAGGTAGAGTATTTACTGATAGGAGGTGTAGCAGTAGGTTTTTATGGCTTCCAAAGAATTTCTGGAGCGGGCTATCCAGGCAGACCTGAAATTACTTATGATATAGATTTTTGGTATAAGCCTACGATTGAAAACTATTTAAGATTAGTTAAGGCATTAGAGGAATTGAAGATTGAAACGGAGGAGTTAAAGAATCTTGTTTTCGATTCAAAAAAAACTTATTTAAGAATCCCTTTCAATACTTTTAAAGTAGAGTTTTTACCTCAAATTTCAGGGCTTGCATCATTTTCGGAATGTGATAAGACTGCCACTCAAGTTGTTTTAGATGGTAACAAGATTAGAATCATATCATTTAAAGATCTCTTAAAAAACAAGGAGGCACTTTCTAGGGATATTGATAAACGCGATATAGAGGAACTTAAGAAAAACCTACCCTCAAAGGACTGATGATATCCTCACGCGATAAGTACACTGTTGTTGTTGGTTTGGAAGTGCATGCGCAGTTGCGAACTAAAAGTAAAATATACAACAGCGATTCGGCTGCGTACGGTGATGCACCCAATACGAACTTGAGTGTAATCACGTTGGCGCATCCGGGCACGCTTCCAAAACTCAATAAGCGAGCTGCGGAGTTTGCTATGAAGATGGGGTTGGCGTGTAACTCCGAGATTTC
>JBBSBG010000425.1:0-2997 GCA_038251495.1 Cytophagales bacterium | reverse complement strand
CAATCATTTGGTCAGGTGATTAAATGGATGACCCAAAAAAATCCACATAAAGAAATCAAGAAGAAAGACTCCTGGAGAATACCAGTAATCAAGGATGATTCTTTTCTTACTTCAAATCAGGATTGCATTGTATTGCTTGGGCACGCAAGTTTTTTTATCAGAATCTCAGGAAAGCAATTGTTGATTGATCCGGTTATTGGAACGATACCTGCGAACAAACGATTTTCAGAATTCCCAATCGCACCCAGCAAGCTTATTAATATTGATTATGTGTTGGTATCGCATGCTCACTTTGATCATTGTGATACTGCCAGTTTAAAACTGATTCAAAAACAAAATCTTCGAGCTAAATTTTTAACAGGTTTAGGAATGAAATCCTTGTTTCTAAGTTGGGGTAATACAAATGAAGTTCAGGAAGCGGGCTGGTACCAACATTACAATCTCAGTAAAGAGTTAGAAATTATTTTTTTACCTAGCCGTCATTGGTCTAATCGGTCGTTAAGTGATATTAATCTACGACTGTGGGGTGCTTATTTAATAAAGAGTAAAGACAAGACAATTTATTTTGCGGGCGACTCTGGTTATGGAAGTCACTTTAAAGAAGTTGGGGAGTTGTTTCCTAACATTGATGTGGCGTTGATTGGCACCGGTGCCTATTCACCCCGGTGGTTTATGGAACCTAATCATCAGGACCCTGAGCAGGCAGTGATTGCATTCAATGACACAAAAGCTAAAGTGATGATTCCTTTTCACTACGGAACATTCGATGTATCGGATGAGCCCTTATCAGAGCCGGAACAGATTTTGCGAAAGCTCGAAGCTGAGAATAAAATCAATAATGAACTTCGGATACTAAAAATTGGTGAAGCGTTTCATCTTTAATTTTAAATTGATACTATGAAAACATCTTTTCTTGGACTACGAACTTGTATTTATAAAGTGACTGATTTAAAAGCGGCTACTGATTGGTACACAAAGGCATTTGAAACCGAGCCTTATTTTAATGAACCCTTTTATGTAGGTTTTAACATTGCCGGATATGAATTAGGTTTAATCCCCGATGAAAGCCCTACAACAGTAAAAGGAGATAGCGTGCATACGTATTGGGGTGTGGAGGATGTTGAAAAAGAATACAAGAGATTTATTGCGTTAGGGGCTACTCATTTTGAAGAACCACACAATGTAGGTGGCGAACTTGTAGTGGGTGCAGTCAAAGATCCTTGGGATAACGTGGTGGGAATGATCTATAATCCTGAATTTAAATTACTTAGTTTAAATGTTTAAAATAGAAAGATTATTATTTGATGGAATTTAATCCCTCACCCAACGGAACTTATCAGTTAGCACAATGCGCATGCCCTCTCCCTGGGGAGAGGGAACGGAGGACTTCGGCAACTGATGCCTTTGGATGGGTGAGTGATTAATGAAACTGATTTACTATTTGTCAACGCAGGATTAACCTAAGTCGATTCTTTTTTAGATATTCAAACAAATATTTCGATTATGAAAAATCAATTCATATTATTTCTCATTATCATGCTCGGTTCTGTTTCAATGCAAGCACAAGATCAATATATATTCCCTTATGGTGGCGGGCAGAACAAAGCTTTCATAAAACAAATAATAAAACTTACAGGCAAAACGAAACCCAAGATCTGCTATTTGCCAACAGCGTCAGGTGATAGCCAACAAAGTATTATTACTTGGTACGATTTGGTTCACGACTTATCGGTTGAGCCTTATGTCCAAAAAGTATGGATCAGTTCATACAACCAGAAAGAATCGTTTGAGGAGGTTTTGTTAAGTATGGATGCCATTGTAGTAGGGGGTGGCAACACCTTAAATATGATGGCCATTTGGAAGGCACAAGGAATTGATATAGTGCTAAAGAAAGCTCTGGAAAAAGGAATTGTATTGGCAGGTGGAAGTGCGGGTTCGTTGTGTTGGTTTGATAATGGAACAACCGACTCGCGACCAAAGGAGTTGACCGTTGTTGACGGATTAGGTTTTTTACCGTTCAGTCACTCGCCTCATTACCACAGCGAAGAATACCGCAGGCCGCTTTATCATAAAAATATTTCAAACGGAATTTTTAAAGCAGGCTATGCCATGGACGATTATGCAGGCGTGATTTTTAAAAATGGCAAACCGTTTAAAGTGGTGTCTACCGATCCTACAAAATACAATTGCTATTTTGTTTCCGTAAAAGATGGAAAGGTGGTGGAGGAGAAGTTAGCCGCTGAAATGATTGAATAGGAATTGAACAATGTTAAAGCGGCTTAAACGTTCAAGCATCGTCTCCCGCCTCGGGGGCTATGCTATCTTTAATGTGCAGAAGTAAGTTTGATTTCGTTCTGGTTGAGTCTGCTTGATTGCATTACATAAAGTTCATTTTGTTATGCGTATCGTCCCCGAGGCGGGAGACGATAGACGATACTTGACATTAGAATTCATTTTAAATTTGCCATGCATATCGTTCCCGAGGCGGAGACGATCTTCGCTAGAAACGTTTTGACATGAGTGGCACAACATACAAATCCGACCATTTGCGTTCGATTCTGAACGACTCTCAAAACATAAACTTTGAAACCAAAGTAAAATCCACGATTTTAATCTTGGCATAATTATTATTCCTACATTTAGATAATAATATTTATTAAATGAAAAATTATCAGCTAGGCGAGTTTGAAGAAATCGTAATCCTTACGGTGGGTATATTAAATAACTCAGCCTACAGTGTGGCTATTAAAGATGAAATTGAATCGCGCTTAGCGCGAACGGTGAGCATGGGTGCGTTGCATACCGCACTAAAAAGACTGGAAGACAAAGGCTATTTGAAATCCTTTGCTGGTGAAGCTACCGAGGAGAGAGCTGGCCGACACACACGTTAATTTGAAATTTCTGCGTTAGGGAATAAGGCCATTCAATATGCAAAATCAACACGAGATGATCTTTGGCAGGCTATACCGTTTTCTTTATTACAAGTCGTTCCTCGAT
>JBBSBG010000424.1:0-3003 GCA_038251495.1 Cytophagales bacterium | reverse complement strand
GTTAAAAGAAATTTTCGAGCAACCTCGTTCTATAAGAGATTGTATGCGCGGTCGGTTGGATTCTGCTTCCGGACGATTAGTATTAGGCGGCTTGCGCGAATATTTAAATAAATTAGTTCAAGCGGATCGCATTGTTATTCTGGCTTGTGGCACCTCGTGGCATGCCGGATTAGTGGCCGAGTATTTCTTTGAAGAGTTTTGCAGAGTACCCGTAGAAGTTGAATATGCTTCGGAGTTTCGGTATCGAAATCCAATTATCCGCGAAGGCGATGTGGTGATTGCTATTTCACAATCTGGTGAAACAGCAGATACGCTTGCCGCTATTGAATTAGCAAAATCGAAAGGTGCTATCATTTTTGGTGTTTGCAATGTTGTTGGTTCGTCCATTCCACGAGCAACACATGCGGGAGCTTACACGCATGCTGGTCCTGAAATTGGTGTGGCCAGTACTAAAGCATTTACCGCACAGTTAACGGTGCTTAACATGATTGCGTTAATTGTTGCTGAGAAAAAGGGAACAATTACTGAACAAAAATTTAATGAGATTTTAGTGGAGATGGAAAACCTGCCTGCTAAAGTTGAAAAAGTATTGGCACTGAATGATAAGATAAAACTGATTGCCGAAGAATTTAAAGACTCACGTAACTTTTTATACTTAGGCCGCGGCTACAATTTCCCGGTTGCGCTGGAAGGAGCCTTAAAACTAAAAGAGATTTCATACATCCACGCGGAAGGGTACCCGGCTGCCGAAATGAAACACGGACCGATAGCCTTAATTGATGCTGAAATGCCTGTGGCATTTATAGCAACAAAAGATAGCTCATACGAAAAAGTTGTTTCCAACATTCAGGAAGTAAAAGCGCGCAAGGGTCGAGTGATCTCCATCATTACTGAAGGCGACACATTGATACCAAAAATGTCGGAGTTTGTAATAGAAGTACCACATGTAACTGAGTCGCTTATGCCGCTGATCTCGGTAGTTCCGTTGCAATTACTTTCTTATCACATTGCTGTGATGCGGGGATGTAATGTAGATCAACCGCGCAACCTGGCAAAGTCGGTTACGGTGGAGTAAGCTGGCTTAGACCTGAATTTAACTCTACTTGTCTTTTTTTTGAATGTCCTCTACCTGCCTGATAAAGTGCGAGATATTTTCATCAGCGGTCGAGCCGTAGGAGTCAACCAACGTGCCCTTCTTGCCATCATGAGTTTCTATTACGTAGAGAATGGAATTATCTTCCGGGTCGCTATAGCCCTCAAAGCGATAAAAATTTGCAATCGCTATTTGCTCGGCCTTATAGGGGTGCAGAGTCTTTTCACTGGTTAAGGCTCCGTTCACCACTCTAAAGTTTTCTTTATACCCCTGACTTACAACTTTATCAACTTGCTCAGAAAGTGTTGTCATTTTTTCGGTTGCATTTTGCTCCTTCATAAACAATACTTTTAAAGTTCACCTTTGTCGGCCAACTTCTTCATTTTCTTATTTGCGTATATTGCTACCTCTACTCTACGGTTTTTTTGTCTTGCCTCATCGGTATCATTTGATGCGATTGGTTGTGTTTCGCCATACCCTTTTGTAGTAACACGGCTGCCTTCCACACCTTGCGCCTTTAAATATTGCGATACGCTACGCGCACGCCTTTCCGATAAATCCTGGTTGTATTTAACCTCGCCCGTATTGTCAGTATGGCCTTCAATTAAAATTGATGTATCGTCATATTTTTTTAGCGTACCTGAAAGCTTGTCGAGATTAGTTTTGGTGTCACCAACCAATGAAGTAGAGTTAACGTCAAACTGCAAACCGGAATTAAACGTGATAAGGATTCCTTCCCCAACCCGCTGCACATCTGCACCTTCCAAATCCTTCTTTAATTCTTCCGCTTGTTTATCCATGTGATTGCCAATGAGCGCACCTACTGTGCCGCCAACGGTAGCGCCAATAATTGCGCCAACAGCAGTATTATCTGAGTTATGACCAATCACAGCGCCCAACGCACCACCCGTGCCGGCACCAATTGCTCCGCCTTTAGTAGCGTTGGTGGCATTGCAACCAACCAAAACCTGAGTTGCTAACACAGTGCCAACTAGTAGCAGCGCGATGGAGAATGAGGCAAATTTTTTATTATACATAACTTTTTTATTATTTCTCATCAGAGTTTTTGATTACAACATTAAGTCTTTCATTCAGGCGTTCGGACTCTACTTTAATTTCACTCCACGTATTTTTTGCCCCTTGCTGAATGTCGTCCCAGGTTTGATCACTCGAGCGGTCAATTTTGTCGAGCGCACTTTCCACTTTTTGTCTGTGGTTCATAAGCTTCTCCTTAAGATCTTCTAATTCTGCCTTCGATGCATCCTTACTATTCTCGAGTTTCTTTGAAATCTTATCGAGTTTGGTATTGATGTCATCGCGCAACATTCTCAAATCTTTAGCAACTTCTTGCTTTTGATTTTTAATGTCGCTTTCAATTTCATTCTGTGCTTTTTCCGCTTTGCTATCCGAACCGGGAGAGCAGTTAAACAATAGGGTTGCGCTCATGAGCATAGAGAATGCTATAATTAACTTTTTCATAGTTTGGATCTGTTTTAGTGAGGGACTAAACCTCTCTTATTACATGGTTTCAATTTCCTTCCGTAACTCTTCTTTGGTTTTACCCAACTTAGTTTGCAAGCGACCTAACAATTCGTCTTCTTTACCTTCGGCAAAGGTTAGGTCGCTATCAGTTAGCTTTCCATACTTTTGCTTTAACTTTCCTTTTACTTCGTTCCAAGCACCTTTCATTTTTAGCTTATTCATAACCTATATCGTTTAAAATGTCAATTGATTAATTTACAGTTTCTTAAATTTTTACGCGATCGCTTGCGTTTGCAATGACACCTTTACTGCGTTTTGCAAGTTCATCAATGCCATGATTATATTGCTCCTTTAAGGTATCCATTGACCCTTCAACAGAGTGCTTTAGGTCGCCTATTAAATGTTTAGACTCGCGCCTAATTTTTTTC
>JBBSBG010000423.1:0-3012 GCA_038251495.1 Cytophagales bacterium | reverse complement strand
ATAATTTCAGAATGATCTTTCCAAAAGTGTGCGGGCGCTGTTTGACGGTTATAAAACTCATCGCGATTTGCTGCTACAATGAGCTTATAGCTGGGGTGACTATTGATTGAAAGAAATATGAGGCACATGAGGTTCACTCAAAAGGTTATATCAACCACATCGTAACATAAAAAAGCATTCTGCGATACAAATGTACTGTCTGCTGCAAAAGCAATAAAAGGACAATGGTTTTTGGTATCACCCAATACCATTTTTGTTTATAGAATGTTAACTGGCCGCGTACTAAATAATAACTTAACGATAAAAATACGATTACAGTGAAAAAGGAGTCGGATAATAAAAATTTCCAATCCATGCCCCATACATTACCCAAACTGGTTAGCGCCTTGAATAAATTTGCTATGATAACTGCGTTTAGCAATAGTTGAAAACTGTAAAACTCTAATGAGAAAAGCAGATGATCAAAAAAGAAATTACGTTTTGAATAGTTTATCACACACAACAGAAGTGTAAATGCAAGCACTAGAATGACGATTAATAATTTTGAAAGATTGGTTGATTGATTCTGATAATCTCTTTGAAAATCTTCCATTGTTATTTTTCTTGTTTCTACTTGTTTCCTTACGATTTCTTTGGCTATTAAACTATGATCGCCTAACGAATTAAGTTGTGTGTAGAGTGAGGAGTTGTAGGAATCAAAAACCGGAAACAGAAAGTAAAAAAAATTAGCTACAAAAAATAAGGACACCATTTTCATGTAAGGTACTCGTTGTCCATCCGCGATGTTTCTGGATAGTTGCCCTGGCCTAACGATCAATAACTTTAAACTCCTAAGAAACTTACCATCTAAAAAAGTAAAGGCATTTAATAGCGTGTCGAGAAAATTAAGAAAAGATCGTTCGTAGGATTCCGTTACTTTTTCCCCGCAAATATTACAATACCGGCCCTTAAACATGTTGCTGCATACTTTACATACTCGGGGAACCTCGTAATTATAGGTATCAGCTTTCTTCTTCAAAATTGAAAATTTCATAGCCTAAAATAATTCAAGTTGCGAGGGAAGTAATTGAAAAGACTTTCGATGATAGGGAGTAATTCCTAATGCCCGAATTCCATCCCGATGCCCTCCAGTAGGGTATCCCACATTTGTTTCCCATCCATAGCCCGGATAGGTTGCAGAAAGCTTCTCCATTAATTCATCCCGATAATTTTTAGCGAGTATGGATGCGGCAGCGATGGAAAGAAACTTTCCGTCCCCTTTAATCACGCACTTAAACTGTAAATCCCGATAAGGTGTAAATCTATTTCCATCAATAAGAAGAAATTGTGGTTGTACCGGAAGTTTATCCAATGCAATGTGCATCGCCCTAAACGATGCGTTTAATATATTGATGGAATCAATTTCTTCACTACTAACTTCGGCTACAGCCCAAGCTAAGGCATCCCGAATTATGTCTGCTTGAAGAGTCAATCTATCATTCTTCTTTAGCTGCTTGGAGTCATTTAAGAATTTATGTGTGTAATTCTTTGGAAGAATAACAGCCGCAGCTACAACTGGCCCTGCCAAACATCCACGGCCCACTTCATCGCAGCCTGCTTCAATCAAATCGGGTGTGAACGAGGAAAGTAACATTCCATCAAAAATCAAGATTCAAAAGCCAAAATTCAAGACCGTTTACTTAATTATTAAACTAATTTTGAATCTTAAATTTTAAATTAGTTTATAAATGAACCCCTGGCAAACGCTTTCCTCTGAAGAAAAATATGATAATCGCTGGATTAACGTAACCGAATATCAGGTAATCAACCCTGCAGGTGGAGAGGGCATTTATGGAAAAGTTCATTTCAAAAATAAAGCAATTGGAATCATTGCATTGGATAAGGATGAAAACACGTGGCTTGTCGGTCAATGGCGCTATACATTAAATGATTGGAGTTGGGAAATTCCCGAAGGTGGTGGAGCTTTAGATACTGAGCCATTGGAATCTGCCAGACGAGAACTAAAAGAAGAGACTGGTTTGGTCGCGGGTCAATGGACGATGATACAGCGTATCCATCTATCCAATTCTGTTTCGGATGAAGAAGGATTTTTATTTTTGGCGGAGGAACTTACCCAACACGAAAATGAATTAGAAGATACGGAAGCCGATATGGAAGTTTGGAAACTTCCTTTTAAAGAAGCTTTGCAAATGGTGCTTGATGGAAAAATAACAGATAGCTTGAGCGTGATAGGAATACTTAAAGTAGCGAGAATGAGGAGTTACTGAATAGTTGTCGGTAAACAGTAATCGGTGATCGGTATGAGGTAATCGGTAATCAGAAACTATCCAGAATCCAGTAACCAGCATCCAGTAAAAATGAACTACCGTTCTCACCTAAAACCCAATTTCCTCCTCGCCTATCCCATCATGCTTAGCATGCTGGGCCAGGTGATGACTGGAGTTGCCGATAGTGTGATGATTGGCTGGACGGGCGCAACACCACTCGCTGCCTCGTCATTCGCAAACATATTTTTCTCGATCCCACTTTTTTTTGGAATTGGTGTGTCATACGCAATAACTCCGCTGGTTGCTCAAGCTGAGGGCGCACACGATGATACGAGTATAATCAACACGATTAAGAATGGAGCTTTAATCAATCTCGTTACAGGATTTATTCTTGTTGGTCTAATCTTTTCAATGATGCCTTTTATGCATTCGATGGGACAACCGGATGACGCTGTTACACTCGCGCTCCCCTACCTGAGCATAATTGCCGTATCTATTATTCCAACGATGATTTTTCAAACCTATCGCCAATTTGCCGAGGGACTTCAGCGAACCCGAGTAGCGATGATTATTGTTGTGGGTAGCAACCTGTTAAACATCGCATTCAATTATGTATTAATTTTTGGTAAGTATGGATTCCCGGAGTTGGGATTAAATGGCGCTGGTTGGGCCACCCTTATTGCCCGAATTGTAATGGCAGCAAGCATGATGCTATACATCTATTATGGAAGAAAATTTCAAGCCT
>JBBSBG010000422.1:0-3013 GCA_038251495.1 Cytophagales bacterium | reverse complement strand
CTCTCCATCGCTCCAAGCTGAATAAGCATATCAGAGATAACCTCATCATAATTTCTTTCCATACGACAATGTTTAAAAAGAAAGTTAAACTAAAATTACTAATCAATCAATTTTCAAAACTGCCATAAACGCTTCCTGTGGAATTTCCACATTGCCTACCTGACGCATCCGCTTCTTTCCTTTTTTCTGCTTCTCCAACAACTTGCGCTTACGCGAGATATCACCCCCATAACATTTGGCAATAACGTTTTTACGAATGGCACTTATGTTTTCGCGTGCTACAATTTTTTGTCCGATGGCCGCCTGTATAGCAATCTCAAACATTTGGCGCGGAATTAACTCTTTCAATTTTTCGCAAAGCTTACGACCCCAGTCTTGCGATTTGTATCGATGAACAATCGCACTTAATGCATCTACCTTTTCGCCATTCAACATTACATCCAACTTCACCATGTCCGATTCGCGCATGCCTATTAAATGATAATCCAACGAGGCATACCCTCGCGAGATAGACTTTAGTTTATCGAAAAAATCAAATACGATTTCTGAAAGCGGCATTTCAAAAGACATCTCCACCCGATCGGTAGTAAGATAATTTTGATTTATAATTTGCCCGCGTTTATCAATACACAAATTAATAATGGCTCCGATGTAATCCGCCTTGGTAATAATCTGCGCCTTGATATAAGGTTCTTCAATGGTTTTAATGCGGGTAGGGTCGGGCATTTCAGAAGGTGCATTAACAAAAACTTCTGAGCCGTTTGTTAAATGTGCTTTAAACTGAACCGATGGCACTGTGGTAATCACAGTCATGTTAAACTCGCGTTCCAACCGTTCTTGAATAATCTCCATGTGAAGCATTCCTAAAAACCCACATCGAAATCCAAAACCCAATGCCGCTGAAGTTTCCAACTCCCACACTAATGAGGCATCGTTGAGTTGAAGTTTTTCCATGGAGGATCGAAGCTCTTCAAACTCAGTAGTATCTACCGGGTAAATACCCGCAAACACCATGGGCTTCACTTTTTCAAAACCTCTTACCGATTCTCCAGGATTAATGGCATTCGTAATCGTATCGCCTACGTGAACTTCGCTGGCAACTTTTATACCTGAAATAAGGTAGCCCACATTTCCGGCACTGATTTCATTTCGCGGATGTTTATCTAGTTTTAATACACCAATTTCATCAGCACCATATTGCTTTCCGGTGCTAATAAACTTTACCTGCTCCCCTTTCTTCATGGTGCCATTGAATACTCTAAAGTAAATTTCAATTCCGCGGAAGGAGTTAAACACCGAGTCAAAAATCATAGCCTGAAGGGGTGCTTTCGGATCGCCCTTGGGCGCGCTTACGCGATGTATAATGGCATGCAGAATCTCTTCAATTCCCTTTCCTTCTTTGGCGCTGGCCGAAAGAATATCCTCGCGCTTGCAGCCAATTAAATTGATAATCTCATCGGCCACCACTTCGGGGTTGGCATGCGGAAGGTCAATTTTATTCATGACCGGAATAATTTCCAGATCATGCTCTAACGCCAAATAGAGATTTGATATAGTTTGAGCCTGAATGCCTTGACTAGCATCTACTATCAATAGTGCCCCTTCGCATGCTGCAATGGCGCGCGATACCTCGTAAGAAAAATCCACATGACCAGGCGTGTCTATCAGATTAAAAGTATATTCAATACCATCCAGCTTGTAAAGCATTTGGATGGCATGCGCCTTGATGGTAATACCCTTTTCTTTCTCAAGATCCATATTGTCAAGCACCTGAGCTTCCATTTGGCGCTGGTTAAGCGTTCCAGTAAACTCAAGCATCCTGTCGGCCAGCGTACTTTTGCCGTGGTCTATATGGGCTATAATGCAAAAATTGCGGATGTTTTCCATTCCCTTCATTCTATCCTGAGATTTAGGCCGCAAAGGTAGCCAAAAATGAGGGTTTACAAATGAATTAATAATGGGTAGGAAGTTAAGATTACCAATCTCCATAAAAATTTGGAAGGAGATTTGTAAGGCCGTAATTTCAAAATTCTATGGAAAAACCAAAGAACCTTAAATCTTTAAAGAACTCTACTTCAAGCAAGGATAATGTGGTAGAACCTTTGATTGAGTATTCTGCCAAGTCAAAAAAAATTACCATCTCAACCTTGGCCGAACAAGAACAAGATAACTACTTGTTTTGGCTTAGCCTCACTCCTGCTGAAAGAATAGCCCACGTAACTGTACTTATACGAAACATCTACGCTGACCAATTAAGTTTACCAAGTAAAACAAAACGCATTATTTTTGATACGCTATGAATATTTTATTGGATGAGCACAAAGTCATACTGATTAAGTTACTCCAATCCAAAGTCGATTTCATTCTCATCGGAGGTTATGCGGTTATCTATCATGGTTACGGACGAACAACCGGAGACATGGATGTATGGCTTAGGCCTGATAACGGCAATCGCGATAAACTCGTTCCGGTTTTGGAGTCGCTTGGTGTTTTATCGGAAGACATAGTTCAAATTAAATCAGTTGATTTCACTCAAGCACTGGCATTTCATATTGATGAACCCCCAAGACGAGTTGACTTTCTAACAAAAATTGTTGGGTTAACTTACGAAGAGGCAGATAAAAAAAAAGTGTTTTTGCCGCTTGGCAATTTTCAGGTTGCAGTACTTCACCTCGATGACCTGATCGTTAATAAACTTATCAGTGGCCGCGCAAAAGACAAGGCCGATGTTGAGGAGTTACAGAAAATTATGCGACTGAAAAAGCAGTAGTGAAAGTGTTTTGGCCTTGATAGATAAAAGCAAAAAATTTTTCTCTCATTCTAATACACCACACAGTCCTTCCTCCTAGATCGGTTAAAAGCGGATTTATGTTGGGGATTCCAACAGACGGACACCAGCATGCAGGTATTGGTAATTCAATAGACGAAAGGTAGATTTAAGTAGAAAAAAACAACCCCGCTTTGGGCGGGGCTATTTTAAATGTTTTCACAACGGAATAATCCTTATTGTGAT